>JAMNZY010000243.1 GCA_023622055.1 Bacillota bacterium | reverse complement strand
GGCTATATCTGTATCTGGCCATACTGCCCTTTATAGGTTTTTGCCTATATCAATATGTATACAGGCCCTTTATTCGTCAGCAGCGCATAAAGTATGAAAAAGCAAACTAAAAAAACACATAGGAAGGGAGGTTTTACAGTGGGTATACTTTCCTGTTATCTGATGCCACATCCCGCCATTATGATAGAAGAGGTAGGAGGCAGAGAAACACAAAAAGTTGCATCATCGGTAAAAGCTCCGCTTTTTTACGATGCCCTATGTATCTATGATTATCCCCTAAAGGGAAGCCTTGAAGACTTTGGAGCACCACAAATCAAAATGGAATTTGATCGGGATGATGACTTAAAAAGAGAGCTTTTAAAAAGGGCAGAGGAAAAAAATATTCCTGCAGTAACATCCACTAAAGCCAGGTTTTTTAGCGGTTTTAGGGAAAAATTGGACCACGGAGTGACGGTGCCCCTTTACTTTATCACAAAACACTTTACAAATTTTATGCTTCTGCCCATAGCCTTTGCCATGCTGCCCTATGAAGACCTGTATGCCTTTGGCAAGCTCATAAGAGAATCAGCAGAGGCCCTAGGCAAAAAAGTAGTGGTAATAGCAAGTGGCGACTTGTCCCACAGGCTTATTCCCGGAGCACCTGCAGGGTATAATCCAAATGGGAAGATTTTTGACGAAAAATTAGTGGAAATACTGAAAGCATTTGACATCAAAGCCCTACAGGCCCTCAAACCATCCCTTATAGAAAGAGCAGGGGAATGTGGTCTAAGGTCAATTTGGATAATGGCAGGAACTCTGGACGGCTATAAAGTAAAATCTGAAGTGCTGTCATATGAGGGGCCCTTTGGAGTGGGATACTGTGTTGCAAGATTTAAACCTGAGGGAAGTGGAGAAAGTCTCCTGGAGAAACTTTACCAAGTGCGCCGGGATGCAATAGATAGTCGCAGAAAAAACGAAGACCCTTATGTGAGACTTGCACGTTACACTCTTGAAACCTACGTTAAAGAAGGGAAAATTCCCGAGCTCCCAGAAGATCTGCCGGAAGAGATGCTAATCTCAAAAGCCGGGGTTTTTGTGTCTATAAAAAAACACGGAGAGCTTCGAGGGTGCATAGGGACATTTTTGCCAACTCGGAAAAACGTGGCAGAAGAAATACAGAGAAATGCCATAGCTGCAGGGTGTGAAGACCCCAGATTTTATCCTGTGGGCGCCGATGAATTAGATGACCTGGAATATTCAGTGGATGTGCTGACTAAACCTGAACCCATTGATTCGGTAGATATGCTTGATCCGAAAAAATATGGGGTAATTGTAAGAAAAGGTTCTAGATCAGGCCTTCTACTTCCGGACTTGGAAGGTGTAGATACAGTAGAAGAACAGCTGAGAATTGTCCTGGCAAAAGCCGGCATAAGACCTAATGAGAAATATCAAATGGAAAGATTTGAAGTAATTAGACATGTTTAACTCATTGATTTTTTGCATACAAGTGTTATAATTATACAATACATAGTAGAATACACATTTTTAATAAAACTTGGGGTGACACAATGAAATCAGATAGATATAAAACCATAGTGGTAAAAGTAGGAACTTCAACTCTGGTTCATGAAAACGGCAAATTGAATCTGGCCGGAATGGAAAAATTAGTTAGAGTAATTTCTGACATAAAAAACAGCGGCAAAAACGTTGTCCTGGTTACATCAGGGGCAGTGGGAACTGGTGCCGGAAGGCTTGGTATTAAAGGAAAAGGAGATGTGAAAATAAAACAAGCCTTGGCAGCAGTAGGTCAGGGGATACTGATGCAGCCAAATTTTGCTTACACGGGACGATTTGGAAAAAGGTGTGCGCCGCCAAAATGCCCTAAATACATTTACTACACTTTTCGAATTTGATGTAGTTCCCATAGTAAATGAAAATGATACAGTGGCAGTAGAGGAAATAGTTTTTGGTGACAACGATACCCTGGCAGCAGTAGTGGCAAAGCTCATCAGTGCAGACCTTTTGGTGCTCCTTTCCGATGTAGACGGCCTGTATACAATGCCTCCCCATGAGCCGGGAGCAGAAAAAATATCTTATGTAAAAGAAATCACACCTGAAATTGAAGCTATAGCTGAAGGCAGTTATTCTGATTTTGGCACAGGAGGCATGAAGAGCAAGATAAATGCAGCCAAGATCGCAACTGCCGCAGGTGCTGCCATGGCCATTATAGATGGGGAAAATCCAGCTGAAATCTATAATATTATCGACGGAGAAAGCTGTTCTGGAACCTTTTTTGAACCCCAAAAGGAAGTTCCCTATTCAAAGAAAAACGCAATGTAATGGAGTGATTTCTTTGGGCATGGTTTTAAATATTGCAAAACAGGCTAAAGAGGCTTCATATAAACTGTCAAATGCTTCAACAGCGGTTAAAAACAATGCCTTAATAATGATGGCACAGGCCCTTGAGGAAATGAAAGATGAGATCCTTCAAGGAAATCAATTGGATTTGGAAAATGCAAAGAAAAAAGGCTTAAAAGCAGCATTAATTGAACGCCTCATGTTAAATGACCAGCGAATAGACGGCATGATAAAGGGGCTTTTAGATCTTGTGGAGCTTCCTGACCCTGTAGGCAGTGGAACCATGGTCAGGCGGCCAAATGGCCTTACTTTGCTAAAGCAAAGAGTGCCCCTAGGTGTCGTGGGTATAATATATGAATCAAGGCCCAACGTGACTTCAGATGCAGCAGGTCTTTGTATAAAAACAGGCAATGCCGTCATTTTGCGGGGGGGCTCTGAAGCCATAAATTCAAACAAGGCAATAGTCAAAGCCCTTTGTAAAGGCATTGAAAAGGCAGGTCTTCCTACAGCCTGCATTCAACTGATAGAGGATACCAGTCGAGAAAGAGTTCAAGAGCTCTTTAAGATGAGAGATTATGTGGATGTTTTAATCCCCAGAGGTGGGGAAGCCTTAATAAAAAACGTAGTGGAAAATTCTCAAATACCTGTAATCGAAACGGGAGCTGGAAATTGCCACGTATATGTAGATGAATTTGCAGATTTAGATATGGCAAAGAGCATTCTCATAAATGCCAAGACCAACAGGCCTTCTGTGTGCAACGCAGCTGAAACTCTTTTAGTTCATGAAAAAATAGCTTCTGATTTTCTGCCGACAGCCTTAGATGAGCTGAAGAAATTGGGAGTGGAAATCAGAGGTTGTGAAAAAACCCTTAAAATCTATCCCGATGCCAAATTGGCCAATGATGAGGACTGGTCTACAGAGTACCTTGACTTGATACTCGCTGTTAAAGTGGTAAGCAGCTTGGATGAGGCTATTTATCATATCAACAAATTTGGCACATCCCACTCAGAAGCCATTGTCACAAAGGACTATGAAAGGGCAAATCAATTTCTTGCAAGAGTTGATGCAGCCTGTGTATATGTAAATGCCTCCACTAGATTTACCGATGGCGGAGAATTTGGCATGGGGGCGGAAATAGGCATAAGCACTCAAAAGCTCCATGCAAGAGGCCCTATGGGTCTTGAAGAATTGACAACTGTAAAATATCTAATTATGGGAAGCGGCCAAGTGCGATAGAAAAAAAGAGTCTTTCACCGAATTTGGGAGAAAGACTCTTTTTTATTTCGATAAAATAATTGTCAATGAGAATAATTTGCATTATTTTTCAAAAAAGCTATTGACTTTGTTGCCAGGCTTGATTATAATAATAGTAACCATTATCACTAAGTCTTTCTATGGCAAATTACCGGTTTCTAACCGGATAAAAATAATAATGATCTATTGATAAGGAGGAGATTTTTTTATGGCTCTGATTGGAAAAGAAGTGTCTGATTTTACTGTAAAGGCTTTTGTTGATGGAGAGTTTAAGGATGTCAGCAAGTCGGATTTGCTGGGCAAGTGGTCAGTATTTGTATTTTATCCTGCAGATTTCACCTTTATTTGCCCAACAGAATTAGAAGATTTAGCTGACCTTTATGAAGAGTTTAAAAAGATAGGTGCAGAAGTATACTCAGTATCAACAGACAGTCATTTTGTCCATAAGGCATGGCATGATGCTTCTGACACCATTAAGAAGATCAAGTTTCCCATGCTTGCCGATCCCACAGGAAAACTTTCTAGGGATTTTGAAGTATACATAGAAGAAGAAGGTGTGGCTCTAAGAGGTAGTTTTATAATAAATCCCGCCGGAAAGATAGTGGCCTATGAAGTCAATGATAACAGCATTGGCAGAGATGCTGCTGAACTACTGCGCAAGGTTCAAGCTGCTCAGTATGTAGCAGAACATGGCGACGAAGTCTGCCCTGCCAGATGGCGCCCAGGTTCCAAAACTCTAAAACCCGGAATTGATCTGGTAGGAAAGATTTAAAAATATACCCCCCAAAAGTAAAACACCTTTCTTGCACTTTTTATAAGTGTAAGAAAGGTGTTTTTTACTATGCTTCTAATTCTGCGGTTAAATAAAATCGATCTCCGCGATAATAACTTTGAAGGTATTCCCCTGGCTCATTATTTTGTGTATAAGAAATACGTTCTATGTATATCAGAGGGTCTCCATCCCTTATATTTAAGTAATCAGCAAAACGTGAATTGGCTTTAATGGCATATATCCTTTGGTGAGCTCTTTTCCAAAATATATTATATTCACTCTGTAAAAAATGCCGAAGGGAAATTTTAGAAAAGTCATGTTTTAAAACATCTGGACATTTTTCATAAATCAAATATGCGCTTTCTATACACATAGGTTCATCATTTGCGTAGCGTAATCGGCACACATGAATCAAAGGAGAGCCTGTAGGTATGGATAAAGCTTCAGCTATTTTTTTATTTGCATAGACTTTTTCATTAATGAGCATTTTTACAGTAGATTTGTAACCGCGAAGCTCTGGGGTGCATCCTCAATGGAATAATTATGCGCTGAAAGACGTAAGTGGTCATTAGCTCTTGCCTCGGCAAGAGCTAATGTTTCTAAAAATTGGGTTTAACAGTTGACTTTTATGGGGTGTTTGATTTTGAGACAAAGAACTGTTGTTAGCATGAAAAATATAAATATGTCATTTTCCGGTAATAAAGTATTAGACAATGTAAACTTTGAACTTTTAGAAGGTGAGGTCCATTCTCTAGTAGGAGCAAATGGAGCGGGAAAAAGTACTTTAATTAAAATTTTAAATGGCATATATCTTCCAGTTTCAGGGACCATTGAAATTTATGGAAACAAGGTTCAAATTAGAACTCCCAATGATGCGGAAAAACTTGGTTTAGCTTTTGTACATCAAGAGTTAAATATTTGTAATGACATGACAGTTGCCGAGAACATATATTTGGGTAACTGGATAAGGAACAAATATGGTCTATATGATAGAAAAGCCACATCAGCCAAAGCAAAAGAATTGTTAGATATAATGGGTGTTGATTTAGATCCGGACATTCCTGCTAGAAAATTACGGACGGCTGAAAAACAAATTATAGAAATATTAAAAGCACTTACCAGGGATGCAAAAGTAGTTATATTAGATGAACCTACTTCATCCCTGAATGAAAATGAGAAGAA
>JAMNZY010000051.1 GCA_023622055.1 Bacillota bacterium | reverse complement strand
GTGATATGTTATAATAGGTTTAGAGGAAATATTTTACCTCATTATTTTACTGAGGTGAATAAGAATGATTGAGTTAAAGGTTAAAACAGTAACCGTGGACTTTAGCGGAAATTTTACAGTACTCTTAGTTGATAAAGAAGAAGAGAAAATGGTGCTCCCAATAGTGATCGGAGCCCTGGAGGCCCACAACATAGCTATGCCCATCCAAGGAGCAACGCCGCCACGGCCTATGACTCATGATCTTTTAAAAACAGCTATTGAAGAACTGGGTGGAGTTATAGAAAAGGTAGTAATAACCAGTATAAAAGGCAATACCTATTATGCTGAAATACATATAAAACAAAATGACCGCACTATCGTGTTAGATAGCAGGCCCAGTGATGCCATAGCATTAGCCGTAAGAGCAAATATACCTATATTTATGAATAGATGGCTGGTAGAGTTCACCTATGATATGTCAGATATAAAGTTGTAAATACTTAATTTGTTATAACAAAAATTCAAACAAATTACAGGAAAAATAGAGACCTCCCCAATGTAGGGAGGTCGAGTCTTTTATTTTTTAGCTTTGGTGGGCTCTGCTTTCTTCAAAACGGGTTATAACAACTTCTCCGCCCTTTTCTTTGTTTATCTCATGGCCTTCCCTTTGTTTTAGAGTGAGCTCTTTTATGACGCTAAGGCCTAGAGGAAGCGCAACTAAAAAAGAACACAGATCAGCAATGGGTTGGCTGATTTGCACTCCAAGAAGTCCCAGCTTCCGGGGCAAAATTAAAATTGCAGGCAGGAAAAATAAGCCTTGCCTTGACATTGAAATAATTGAGGCTCCCACGGCTTTACCTATTGTCTGCAGCAGCATATTGCACATGACAACCCATGAAGAAAGCGGGAGTATAATACAATAATATTTAAAGGCTCTAGCTCCTATTTCTATCACATCTAAATCTTCTTTTCTAAAAGCTGATATTATTTTTGGTGAGAATGCAAATCCAATTGCAGCCATTGTTGTCAAGAAAACAGCTGAAACCTTAACGCAGAACCAAAATGCACGCAGCACCCTGTCATATCTTTTGGCACCATAATTAAACCCGCATACTGGCTGAAAACCTTGACCGAATCCTATCATTACCAAAATTATAAACATGAATACACGGTTTACTATAGCCATTGCAGCAACAGCTGCATCTCCATAGACACCTGCACTAAAATTCATACAAATCATAGCAACACTGCCAAGGGATTGGCGCCAAAATGATGGCAAACCGCCTTTTAGAATTTGTTTGTAAATCTCCCATTTTGGTGTAAAATTGCTGAATCTGATTTTTATATTTCCATCTTTTGCAGAGTTGCGATATAGTATACTAAAACTGATAAATTGACTAATGATAGTAGCTAAAGCCGCACCGGCTGTACCCATGTTAAGAGTGAAAATAAAGATGGGGTCTAGTACAATGTTTATAAGCCCGCCAATGCCTATTCCTATCATTGCCAGGTAAGCACTGCCCTGATAGCGCAGGATATTGTTTAATACAAACGAAGCAGTCATATAGGGTGCTCCAAGCAAGATAAATCTGATATAGGCTTTTGCATGGGGAGCAATGGTTGGAGTTGATCCCAGTGCATATACCAGGGGATCCAAAAAAATAAGGCCAATTGCGGCCAAGACTGCCCCTGAAAAAAGGGCCGTAAAAAAGCCAGTAGCTGCAACTTTTGCAGCGTGCTGACGGTTTTTTTGACCAAGGAGCCTTGAGATGTAATTCCCTGAGCCCATACCCAGGGTAAATCCAATAGCCTGAATTATGGCCATAAGGGAAAAGGCGATGCCTACAGCCCCTGAAGCACTGGTGCTAATCTTACTTACAAAAAAGGTATCAGCCATATTGTATATTGAAGTAATCAGCATACTTGTAATAGTAGGGACTGCCAGTTTGCAAACTAACTTCTCAACGGGGGTCTCTGTCATCATTTTATATTTTTCATCAGGAGTCATGTTATTTTTCATGAATATCACTCTTTCCACAAATTAAGTGATATTTACTATATTTGCAGACAGATATATTATAACACAAATTGATAAAAATTCTCAAATATTCTTTTTAAGTACCTCAATTATATCTTTGGCAGTGGGAGGACAACCCGGCACATTTTGCTGAAAACCTCTTGTACACACTCCCACCCCGATTCCTTCTCCTTTTATCTGTTTAAATCCCTGTCCGATAACAATCTTACCTTTGAATCTTCTTAAAAGGCCTTGTTCATCAAGCCTTGCCAGGGCATGAATCAGGCTGCCATAGCAAGCGGAACATGCATCTTTTTCCTCTACATAATTTGATAATCTATCAATAGCACGGGAGCGAGGGATTTTTTTAGTGTTAAGCCCCTCATTTAGCTCAATTATTTGATCTTTTGAGGTAAGGCAGCTGCCCACTCCAATATCTTCTGCTATTTTGATATATGGTATTTCATCTATATCATATCCCATCAAACTTGCCACGTATGAATCCATTAATACCGGGTCAAACCCTACAATAATTCTGTCCATCTGGACAGGATTTCCCCCTTCTTCAAAGTCTAAATCACCCATTAAGCCGTCTACAATTATTAAGTGGCTTTTGACAACTTTATTGAGATATGCAATGGGCTTATGTAGTCCCATGGTGTGAAATCTTCTTTTTTCATTGTTGGGAATACAGCCCTTTAAATTTTTTAGCGCACAAGTTATCTTAGTTTGGCAATGGCCTTTTAGCACCGGCATGTTTATTAAATAATCAACTTTCAATACCTGGTCACATACATCTATCTTCATTCCGTCAACATCACATGTTGTGTAGGAATCTTTTTGCAAATCAATGAGGGGAATATGATGTTTTTTTGCGATTTTAGTGTATCCACTTACTTCAAAGGCTCTTGAGGTCCTATCACCTACCCAGGAACCTTCCATAATAACTATGTTGCTAAAGCCCTTTGATTTCAAGTATTCAATGGTACCTTCTAAAAGCTCCGTCGATGTTGTAGCTCCAGATGTGGAAGGCTTTGCAACTACCAGGTTAGGCTTTAAACCTATGAGAGCATCTTTATCTATGTAATCTTCTACTTTTATCTTTGACAATACATCCTGTATCATCTCTTTAGGTTTATTCCCATATCTTACATATATTTTGTCTTTGACCATTGTTTTCACCACCGTAAATTTTTCTTTAACACTTAAACATATATCATATTATAGCAAAAAGAAAGACCTCCCGTAAACTCAGGGGAGGTCTTGCCTTTAATACATTATTTAGAGAAAAAGTGTCAATAGTCGCAGTTTTATCTAATGAATGCAAAGTAGAGTATAAAGATAGCAGTAAGGAAGTACATTATCCAATGCACTTCTTTTCCTCTTCCGGCAAGGAGCATCAATGCTGTGTATGCAACAAATCCAATTGCTAGACCAAAAGATATGCTGTAGGTCAATGGCATCATTATAGCTGTCAAAAAGGCTGGAAAAGCTTCATAAAAATCGCTGAAATTTATTTTGTTCAAGCTTGTAGCCATGAATACACCAACTATTATAAGAGCTGGTGCTACTGCTTCACCGGGAACAGCCAAGGCGATTGGTGAGAAAATCACACTTGCTATAAATAGTAATCCTACAACTACAGCTGTGAGACCTGTTCTACCACCTGCTGTGACTCCAGAAGCTGACTCTACATAGGTGGTTACAGTGCTGGTGCCCAGGAGTGAACCTAGGACTGTGCCGATAAAGTCGACAAAGAGAGCTTTGTTTCCTCGTTTTA
>JAMNZY010000176.1 GCA_023622055.1 Bacillota bacterium | reverse complement strand
AGGGATTGAAACCGAATATCCTGTATGTTCTGCGTAATATTGCACTAAAGTTTTTAGCCTACCTATAAGGGATTGAAACAGTGGCTTGCCGTGGGTGTTCTATTCAACTATATAAGTTTTTAGCCTACCTATAAGGGATTGAAATATATCTTTCTTTTTTCCCTCTTTCCACCATAAAAGCGTTTTTAGCCTACCTATAAGGGATTGAAACAGTCGTTCGTATATTTGTTCTTTTGACATATCATTAGGTTTTTAGCCTACCTATAAGGGATTGAAACTTGAAATAGCGTATTTGTATACCTCCCGTGGATGAGTTTTTAGCCTACCTATAAGGGATTGAAACAGAAGTTCTTGGAGCGTTTCTGTTTCGATGTAGTCGGTTTTTAGCCTACCTATAAGGGATTGAAACTTATATATAATGACAATAGAATATCGAATTTGAAAAGTTTTTAGCCTACCTATAAGGGATTGAAACCCTACTATGATAGCTGGTATGGTAACTCCTGCACCTGTTTTTAGCCTACCTATAAGGGATTGAAACTGTAGATACAGAGTTAGAGAAGAAAGCCAATAAATCGTTTTTAGCCTACCTATGAGGGAAAAAATACTCTAAAACAGTCATCGACTCTGAGCAGTTATCTCTTTAGGTCTAAACTTTTTTTGTAGCTGAAAAAAGCAAAAGGCATCTTTAATACTTGTATATAAAAGGCAAAATGATATAATAAAAGAGTTAGTATTTATCATGCCTATGAGGAATTGAAACGGGATATAATCTATTGGTCCTGGTCTATATAGGGATTTTTTTAGTTTACCTATAAGGGATTGAAGTGAATTAATGAAATTTGAAAAGTAAGGAATTCCGTATTTTTTAGCTTACCTATCAGGGACTGAAACATTAGAAACGGTTCAAAACGGAAAATTTTAAACGCTCTCATTTAGTCTACCTATAAGGGATGAAGTATCATGGTCTCAGTTAGCTGGAGGCCATGTTTTTTTATTCCTCCACCTATCGTATATAAAGCCTTAGAACAAACTTTATATGAGTATAAAAGTCGGTTCTTCCGTCATGAAGGAGGTTAAGTAGGTGAGTGTAAAAGTTCTGGAAAAAACAGAAAGCCGTGTAAGCTATCACGATTCGGTGGAGGAAATGTTAAAGCGAATTCGGGAAGATGGCTTAACTAACGTCTTTGACCGTTGGGCACAGCAGGAAAAGGCCAGATGCAAGTTCTGTCTGCAGGGATTGAGCTGCCAGCTATGCTCCCAGGGCCCCTGCCGCATAAATGAAAAAACAGGGATGCTCAGAGGTGTCTGTGGCATCGATGCTGATGCCATGGCTATAAGGAAGTTTTTGCTTCAAAATGCCATGGGAGCAGCCACATATGCTCATCATGCTTATCAGGCATTTAAAACTCTCAAATCTACAGGAGAAGGCAAGACTCCTTTTACTATCAGTGATGTGGACAAGCTAAAATGGATGTGCCAAAAGCTGGGTATTGAAACAAACCAGGATATCAATAAAATGGCTGTTACACTGGCGGATTTTTTACTGGCAGAAATGGACAGAGACGACGAAGATCCCAGCGTAATGGTAGAAGCCTTTGCTCCCAAAAAGAGAAAAGAAGTATGGAGGAAAATAGCCATTTATCCAACGGGGGTAAATAACGAGATAAGAGATGCAGTTGCCAGCTGCCTCACCAACGTAGACGGCGACTATGTATCCCTTGCAAAAAAAGCCATGAGGCTGGGCCTTTCCACTATCTACACTGCCCAAATAGGCCTTGAAATGGTGCAGGACATTTTGTATAAAACCCCTAAACCCCATGAGGTGGAAGTGGATTTAGGGATAATGGACCCTGATTATGTAAATATTGTTTTTAACGGCCACCAGCCTTGGGTAGGCATAGCCACTCTCATGAAGGCCAAAAGCTCTCAAGTCCAAGAAAAAGCCAGAGCTGCAGGAGCCAAAGGCTTGAAGGTAGTAGGAAACATAGAGACTGGCCAGGAGATGATACAAAGGTACCCCTCTGATGAAGTCTTTGCGGGGCTTGTGGGAAATTGGCTTGCCATAGAGCCTCTCCTTGCCACTGGCACCGTTGATGTAATAGCAATGGAAGAAAACTGCTCACCGCCAGCCCTGAGACCTTATGCTGAAAAATACCAGGTAACCCTTGTCAGTATCAACGATATTGTTAGAATGCCGGATCTTGACATGACCCTTGATTACAAACCGCCGGAGGCGGATTACATTGCAGGAAAATTGATAGACCTGGCCATAGAAAACTTTAAAAAGAGAAAGGGAAGGGTAACTCCTTATGTGCCGCCACACAAGAAAAAGGCCATTGCCGGCTTTTCCACTGAAGCTGTTTTGGAGGCATTGGGGAACAAATTGGAACCCCTAGTGGATACCATTGTTAGTGGAAAGATAAAAGGTGTGGTTGCTCTTGTCAGCTGTTCAACTCTCCGAAACGGACCCCAGGACTGGATGACAGTAAATTTGGCAAAAGAGCTCATAAGCAGGGATATACTCATAGTCAGCGGAGGCTGCGGCAACCACGGCTTAGAGGTGGCGGGCCTGTGCAGTATGGAAGCTTTAGACATAGCCGGTGAAGGCCTGAGGGAGATATGTAAAGCCCTCAATATCCCTCCCGTTTTAAGCTTTGGAACCTGTACTGACACAGGAAGAATTTCCATGCTGGTGACAGCTCTAGCAGACCACCTGGATTTGGATATTCCAGACCTTCCCATTGCCATTACTGCACCTGAATGGATGGAGCAAAAAGCCACCATTGACGGAGTTTTTGCCCTTGCCTATGGTACACTCACCCATATTTCTCCTGTTCCCTTTATATCCGGAGCAGAGAGACTGGTAAAACTCCTCACTGAAGATCTAGAGGAAATCACCGGCGGCAAAGTCTTACTGGGAGACGAACCTAAGGAAGCGGCAGATAAAATAGAAAGTCATATACTTGAAAAAAGAAAGGCCCTTGGAATGAATTAGCAGGGAAAAGCCCTTTTTGGGCTTTTTTCTTTTGTGAAATTATAGAGGAATTTAGAGCTGGATTATAGAATAAAAATTTATAGCCGGGATTGGCAGGTAGCTTTATTATTAGCAAATAGGTGAAACCTGATGTTTGTGATACTTGTATATGATGTAAGTGAAAAAAGGGTGGCGAAAGTTTTAAAAATATGTCGAAAATATTTAAATTGGGTTCAAAACTCTGTCTTGGAAGGAGAAATTTCTGCTGCAAATTTAAAAAAGCTAAAACTGGAATTAAAGAATGCCATCAATGAAGAAGAGGATTCCGTTATAATCTACATATTGAGAAGCACCAGGTATTCTGAGAGACAGACAATGGGAATAAAAAAGGGTGGAGATGAATTAATAATTTAGGTGGGAGGATATATATGAGTGTAAAGTCAAAATTTCATGAGGCAAGATGCCAAAAAGCCGTTAAAGCCCTCATTAAAAATGGTTTTGATGCCATTTATGTATCTACTAAAGAAGAGGCAGTAAAAAAGGCTTTGGAATTAGTTCCCCAAAATGCAAAAGTGGGAGTAGCAGGTTCCGTAACTATCCGTGACCTTGGAATTGTGGATGAGCTAAAGGATAGAGGCCATGAGATTTTTGACCATCATATGGTGGATACTCCAGAGGAGAAAAACCGCATGCGAAAAGGCCAGCTTACCTGCGATGTCTTCTTTGCCAGCACAAATGCTTTAACTCTCGATGGAAAATTGGTAAACATTGACGGTACTGGCAACAGGGTGGCAGCTATGATTTTTGGCCCAGGCCATGTGGTCCTAATAGTTGGCGCTAACAAAATCACTGATAACCTGGAGCAGGCTATGGACAGGGCAAAACAGGTGGCAGGTCCCATGAATGCCATGAGGTTAAAAACTAAGACGCCATGTGCCACCACCGGTTACTGCAGTGATTGTCAGTCAGAGGACAGAATATGCAAGATTACTACCATAATAGAATACAAACCTAATCTAACCAATTTTACAGTAATAGTAGTGGGGGAAGAGATAGGATATTAAATACTTTAGAGCTGTTGCAAAAAAAGCAGCAGCTCTTTTTTACTTTTAAAATAAAATTGTCGAACTCTGTTATTTTTTTAAAAAAAGCCCCAAAAATTTTTAAAACATGTTATAATAAAACTGTAAAAGCCAGGCGTATCAAGGCTTTGAATGCACTCGAACACTTTTTCAAAGGTACAAGTATTTGGTAAAAAATATATATTTGTATACAGGAAACCTGGCATTCAAAAATCCCGAATCTTCTGTATAGTATTCTGTATACAGTATTAAAATAAAAAATAAGAGGTGAAGTTAATATGCAGCAAAAGGAAAAGAAAACTATTGTAATGGGGGTTATCGGCTCTGATGTCCATGCTGTGGGAATTAGAATTTTAGAAGAAGCCTTTACAGAAGCAGGCTTTAATGTGGTAAATATCGGTGTTTTATCCCCTCAGGAAGATTTTATTAATGCGGCCATTGAAACTGATGCGGATGCCATTTTGGTTTCTTCCCTTTACGGTCACGGAGAATTGGACTGTAAGGGCTTTAAGGATAAATGCATAGAGGCCGGTTTAGATGATGTCATATTGTACGTAGGCGGCAATTTAGTTGTGGGAAAACAAGACTGGGAGCTTACAGAAAAGAAATTTTTAGATATGGGCTTTGACAGAGTATATCCTCCTGGAACCTTACCCGAAGTGGCCATTGAGGATTTAAAACAAGATTTAGGTTTGAAGTAAATCCTTTATTGACTTTTGAGAGGTGGAACAATGAGTTTAGTATTGT
>JAMNZY010000178.1 GCA_023622055.1 Bacillota bacterium | reverse complement strand
GAATTTTTGGGGACGGGTACAAAATATTCACACTACTTTATAACATAGTTCCTCCTATTATAAATACATTTTTTTGTGTATACAAGTATTTTTAAAAGCGTGATAATTTCTATTTCAAATATTACTATATTTTTACTAAAGATGGAACCTTTAACTTTTTTAGCCGTCTGATATAATATATACATGGATTTGTTGCAATATTGTCTTGGGGGGAATCAGAAACAAGGAGGGATTATTGTAAAAATATTAATTGAATTGCACTAATATAGGAGGGATATTTATGTTACATATCATAAAGAAATATCGTAAAAGCCTCATTCCTTGCATTCTGGTTATCCTCGCTTTAACTGTTGCAGTTTTGCCGGTTTTTGGCCAGGAAGTGCTTCTTTACGAAGAAGTCACTGGTTTTCCGGTAACCGGCGGTGTTACATATGAAGCGAAAACATTATTTACTTCTCAAGGTTGGCAAAAGATCCACATTTTAAAGGTAAATTTAGATTCTGATAATGTTGATGTGGATACAATCATAGGAAAAAATGGTCTCTCCCAAAGAGATTCCTTAAGCCGCATGGTACAGGACAGCGGTGCGGTAGCTGGTATCAACGGCGACTTCTTTATTACCGCCACCCCTTCTGCTCCCATCGGACCTCAGATTAGCAATGGTAAACTTATCGCAACACCACTGAACGATATGAATATGTCAGCTATAGGCCTTACCTTTGATAAGATTCCTGAAATTTTAAAGCTAGAGTTTTCCGGTAGACTAATAGCCCCTGACCGCAGCTACTTTACCGTTGAAGGTGTGAACAAAATCAGAAACAGCTATAACAATATATTTGTTTACACTCCTGATTTTGGAACTACAACACCTAAGCCAGGGGAAGGAGCCCCTAATTTAACTTTTGCCACGGTAAAGGACAACCGCATTGTGAGCATTTCAGAAGGACAAACTGCTGAAATACCCAGAGATGGTTTAGTGCTAATGGCTTGGGGTGAAGGAGGAAATTTCTTAAAAACCCGCTTTTCTATCGGTGACCCGATAGAATTGGACCTAAAATTTAATCCTGACATTTCTAATTTGAAGATGCTCTTAGGCGGCGGCGCCGTTTTAGTGGAAAACGGCCAAATACCCAAAACATTCTCCCATGATATTGCCGGAACTCATCCCAGGACAGCAATCGGATTTACAGCTGATAAAAAGACCATGATTATGGTTGTAGTTGATGGTCGCCAGTCCCAAAGCCGCGGCATGACTCAACAGGAACTGGCCCAATTAATGCTTAGCCTCGGTGCCTATGATGCATTAAATCTCGACGGTGGCGGCTCCTCTACCATGGTGGTAAAGCCCTTTGACGAAGCTCAAGTAAAGGTCATAAACAGCCCCTCAGGAGGAGTTCAACGGCTAATTCCAAATGCCCTTGGGATCTTTGCAAAGGCTCCGGTAGGTGACATTTACGGTCTAAAAATTACAGCCTCTTCTTTTAATATAGCCAAGGGCGGTCATAGGACCTTTCATGTCATAGCCTATGACAAGAACTATAATATTGTAGACTGTGATTTGAGCCAAGTCCATTGGAGTGTAAGCGGCGATATGGGTTACTTTAATGGCAATGTATTTACAGCATTAAAGAGCGGCAAGGCTCAAATTGAGGCAACTCTGGGTAATATCAAAGCTACTCAGGAAATACGAGTATTAGATGACGGTGTAAGGCTTTCAATAGATCCTGAGAAAGTTCACGTAAATCCCGGTAGTAAAGCTGTCTTTAATGTATATGTCACTGATAGTCGAGGATTTAAAGCTCCTTTGGAGTCCCTTGATGTAAATTTAAAAGTTGTTGGTGAAATCGGCACCGCCAGTGGTTTAGAATTTACAGCTGGGCAAAAACCTTCAAGTGGTGCAGTTGTGGCAGAATTTGCAGGACTGCAAGCTGTGGCCCTTGTTCAAACAGGATATGAGAGCACTATAATAGACAGCTTTGAAAGCATTCAAGGTAAAAGCTTTAGTTCATATCCTGAATATGTAAAAGGTTCCTTTAATATTACATCACTGCCTGACCCGGTATACTCCGGCCAGTTTTCCGGCAAATTAACGTATGATTTTACTGGAGGAACAGCCACCAGAGCTGCTTACCTCACCTTCCAAAATGGCGGCAAGACTTTGCCGGAAGGCACTGTGAAGTTTGGCCTTCAAGTCTTTGGTCAAGGCCAAGGAGAATGGCTTAGAGCAGCTGTTCTAGATGCTACAGGAAAGGAAACTTTGTTAGACCTGGCAAAAAGTGTTGACTGGCATGGTTGGCGCTGGGTAGAAGTTAAACTTCCTGCTGGCAAGGCACCTTTTAAAATCAAGACTATCTACGTAGCGGAAACGAACCCTGATAAAAAAACTACTGGAGCAATTTACCTAGACGATCTTACCGCTATCACGGCGGGAAAATACGATGAATCTTTGCTTCCCTCCAGCCAAATTTGGATTGATGCTGCAAATCAAAAGGGCAGCGGTTTTACCTTTGGCGCCTTAGGGGCAATGCCGGTGACTAATCAGAACAATCTAAGTGCACTGGCCCTTGCCAAAAATATTTTAAACAATAACAACACAAGCTTTAATGTAATAGTAGGAAAACCCTGGGCCAATGAAACCACTTTAAAAACCCAGTTAAGTGGCCTGCAAAACTATAGATTCTGCGGTAATGGATACTCTGTATATAATGCACAAGAAGCTACTTTCATCTTTTTAGATGCTTCCAAAGGCAGCATGCGCACCACTGACTACAAGCAATGGGTAAATCTACAAAATGACTTAAAATCCGCAGCCACGTCTAAACCTGTTTTTGTAGTATTAGACAGGGCTCCAGAAAGTTTCTCCGACTCCTTGGAAGGTGATTTATTAAAGAAAGTTCTTACACAGCATGCCAAATCTACAGGCCAAGCGGTATGGGTGTTGATAAATGGCCAATCCGCCCCATTTAGCTGTGAGGCGGTAGACGGAGTCCACTATGTCTCAATACCTGATATAAATGCCAGTGAACCAGCAGTAGTATTGTTTTACGTTGCAAGTGGCAAAGTAAATTATCAGGTGATTCCTCTTATAAGCAGAGTAGTCAATGAAACACCAGTGGTAAAAGCAGGCCTGGCTACAACTCTGCGAATATACGGAATAACCCATAGCGGCAAAAAAGTACCTTTAGGCTATCCCTATGCCGGAGAGTGGCAGGTTTTATACCATAAACCTGTTGGATTTGATTCCAATACTCTTTCCTTTAAGGCCATTGATTCCGGAACTGCAACCATTCAGCTAAAACTTGGTGATAACTTGTACTCTCTTCCTGTTCAGATAAGTGACGTAAAAGTGATGGTTAATGGCCAAGAAGTACATTTCCCTGACCAATTGCCTTATATCAACAAAGACAACAGGACCATGGTTCCCGTCAGATTTGTATCAGAAAGCCTTGGTGCCAAAGTGAGTTGGGACAATGAAAATAGGATGGTAATTATAGAGAAAGGACAAGACATAATAAAATTGAAAATCGGAGAAAACAAAGCTCTTGTCAACGGCAAAACCGTTTCCTTTGATACAAGTGCCATCCTCCAAAATGACCGAACTATGGTGCCGGTAAGGTTCATCAGTGAAGCTCTTGGGGCTAAGGTCAGTTGGAATCAGGAAAATAAGACTGTAATAATCGAATATTAAAGAGTAAAGCCCGTCTTTTAAAAAGACGGGCTATTATTTTATAAAAAAGCACCAATCCTGTTTGGATTGGTGCTTTTCTATCTGTCTTTTGTTATTGAGATTGGGCAAGTCTCTTATAAGCCTCGTAGCGTTCCTGAGCATCCTTTGCTGCTTTTTCAAAGAGTTCCTCTGCTCTGTCTGGGAAGGTGTTCTTGAGAGCTGAGTAGCGCACTTCACCCATTAAGAACTCTTTGAAATCGGCAGTAGGTTCTTTTGAGTCAAGGATAAATGGATTCTTGCCTTCTTCTTTAAGCAGCGGATTGTATCTGTACAGGTGCCAGTAACCAGCGTCCACAGCTTCTTTTTGTCTAATCTGACTGTTGGACATGCCGCCTCTTATGCCGTGGTTGATACATGGTGCATAAGCAATGATCAAGGATGGTCCGGGATAGCTTTCAGCTTCGATTAATGCTTTGATTAGCTGATTTTGGTTAGCTCCCATAGCCACTTGAGCTACGTATACATAGCCATAACTCATAGCTATGAGACCTAGGTCTTTTTTCTTTGTATTCTTTCCTGCAGCAGCAAATTGAGCTACAGCAGCAGTAGGTGTAGCTTTGGAAGACTGACCGCCGGTATTTGAGTAAACTTCAGTGTCGAAGACTAATACATTTACATCTTCTCCGGAAGCCAGCACATGGTCAAGGCCGCCAAAGCCTATGTCATATGCCCATCCGTCTCCACCGATGATCCACTGAGACTTCTTCACCAGGTACTCTTTCATATCGAAGATTTCATCTAATAGCTTTTGGATGCTGGCATCTTCAGCTTTGTAGTCTTCCAGTATTGAAACTATTTTATTGGCTGCTTCTTTTGTTGTTGCAGCATCGTTCATGTTGTCAAGCCACAGCTTGAAAGCATCTTTCAATTCTTCCGGAATATCTAATTCCAGAGCTTCTTTTATCAGTGAAGCTAATTTCTCACGGATCTGTTTTACTGCTAAATACATGCCTAAGCCAAACTCAGCGTTGTCCTCAAAGAGAGAGTTAGCCCATGCAGGCCCATGACCATCTTTGTTTGTGCAATATGGTGTTGAAGGTGCACTGCCTCCCCAGATTGATGAACAACCTGTGGCATTTGCAATCATCATTCTATCGCCAAACAACTGTGTAATTAATTTTGCATAAGGTGTTTCACCACAGCCGCCACATGCGCCAGAGAATTCAAGGAGTGGCTGCTCGAACTGACTGCCTTTGACTGTGTTTTTGTTCATGGGATTCTTCTTGGGTGAAAGTTTCATTGCATAATCCCAGCACTCAACTTGATCAAGCTGGCTCTCTAATGGCTTCATTATCAATGACTTTTCTTTTGTTGGGCAGGTATTTGCACAAACTCCGCATCCGGTGCAATCTAAAGGACTTACCTGTATGCGGAAGTTTAGACCGTCAAAGCCGCGACCTGTTGCTTTCTTTGATACAAAAGCTTCTGGAGCATTCTTTGCCTCTTCTTCATTTATTAAGAATGGCCTGATTGCCGCATGAGGACATACATAGGAACACTGATTACACTGTATACATGTTTCAGGCTGCCATTCGGGAACATTTACTGCAATACCCCGCTTTTCATATCTAGCGGTGCCCATTGGGAATGTGCCGTCTTCACGACCTACAAAGGCACTTACAGGTAATTTGTCGCCTTCCTGGCGGTTCATTACATCGGCAACATTCTTGATAAATTCTGGCACGTCATTTTCGCTAGCTGCAGCTTCATCTTTTGCATCAGCCCAAGCTGCAGGTACTTCAACTTTCTGCAAGGCTTCGATACCCTTGTCTACAGCCTGATAGTTCATGTTGACGATCTTTTCGCCTTTATGGCCATAGGATTTTACGATGGCATCTTTCAGATGTTTTATTGCATCATCAAGGGGTATGATATTTGCAAGTTTAAAGAATGCAGCTTGCATTATCATATTTATTCTTCCGCCAAGGCCAATCTCTTGTGCTATGTCTACAGCGTTGATGATGTAGAAGTTGATGTTGTGCTTTGCAAGATAATTTTTAACTGAGGCAGGAAGTTTTTCATCCAGCTCTTCGGGTTTCCACTGACAATTTAGCAGGAATGTGCCGCCGTCTTTTAGACCTGCCAAAACATCGTATTTGCCTATATATGCAGGGTTGTGGCAAGCGATAAAGTCTGCTTTGTCAATTAAATAGGTAGAGCGAATTGGTTTATGGCCAAAGCGCAAGTGGGAAACTGTTACGCCACCAGACTTTTTAGAGTCATAGGAGAAATATGCCTGAGCATACATATCGGTGTTGTCGCCGATTATCTTTATAGCGCTCTTGTTAGCGCCAACAGTTCCGTCAGAACCAAAGCCCCAGAACTTGCAGCATGTGGTTCCTTCTGGAGTTGTGTCAATAGGCTCTCCAATTGGAAGTGAAGTATTTGTCACGTCATCTACGATACCAATTGTAAAGTGGTTTTTGGGTGAATCAGCTTTTAAATTGTCAAAGACTGCCTTAATGTGGGTAGGTGTGGTATCTTTTGAACCGAGGCCATAGCGACCGCCTACTATTATAGGACGATTGTCGTCTTCAAAATATACGGTGCATACATCTTGGTACAATGGCTCTCCTAAAGAACCAGGTTCTTTGGTTCTGTCAAGGACAGCTATCTTCTTGACTGTCTTGGGCATTTCAGCAAGGAAATGCTTTATGGAGAATGGTCTGAACAAGCGAACTTTCAATACCCCTACTTTTTCGCCCTGAGCCATTAAGTAATCTACGGTTTCTTCAATGGTTTCACAAACTGAACCCATTGCCACAATTACCCGTTCTGCTTCAGGATGGCCATAGTAGTTAAACAATTTGTAGTTGCGGCCGGTAAGTTCATTGATTTTGTTCATATATTCTTCCACTACTTCAGGAATTGCCAGATAGAATGGATTTGCAGCTTCTTTTGCCTGGAAGAATATATCAGGGTTTTGAGCTGTACCGCGAGTTACAGGGCGTTCAGGATTTAATGCTCTCTTCCTAAACTCTCTGACTGCATCGTAGTCTACTAATTTTGCCAAATCTTCATAGTCAAGGACTTCAATTTTCTGGATTTCATGGGATGTTCTAAAACCGTCAAAGAAGTGTAGGAAAGGTACTCTTCCTTTTATTGCTGATAAGTGTGCCACGCCAGCTAAGTCCATTACTTCCTGGACACTGCCGGAAGCTAAGAGTGCAAAGCCGGTCTGGCGGCAAGCCATAACGTCTGAATGATCTCCAAAAATAGATAGAGCATGTCCTGCAACAGCTCTTGCGCTGACATGAAATACACCGGGTAACAATTCACCGGCAATCTTGTACATATTTGGAATCATCAGCAGCAATCCTTGGGATGCTGTAAAGGTTGTGGTAAGTGCGCCAGCCGCCAATGAACCGTGGACAGTTCCTGCGGCTCCAGCTTCGGACTGCATTTCCACAACTTTAACCCGCTGACCGAAAATATTTTTTCTGCCATGGGCGCTCCACTCGTCAACTAATTCTGCCATGGGTGACGATGGAGTTATTGGATAGATTGCAGCTACATCGGTAAATGCGTATGCTACATGGGCTGCAGCTGTGTTGCCGTCCATGGACCTCATAACTTTTGCCATTGGTTCTTCCTCTCCTTTATTTTGATTTAAAACTATATACAAGGCTCTCTAGCCTAATTGTTTAAGTGATATTTGTCACTTTCTTTGACAAAAAATATCCTACATAGTTTTACATTATGCAAAATAGAGAGCCTGATTGATAACACACTTTGAAATTTATTATAACATAATAGTAGTAGTTTTTCTATATAACTACATTCTTTCATCATTTTCGCAATAGAGTAATAATATTACTCAATTGTGAAACAAAAAATAATGTCTCCTTTTCAGCATTGCAGTTCATACCTACTTCAGAGACAAATTTCATTATGCATTCTGGAAAAATAATGCTACAGTTCCAGGCCCTGAATGAGAACCTACTACTGGGCCCACCCATGAGATAATGATGTCTTTTACATTAAACTCTTTTTTGATGGCTTCAGCAAGTTCCATGGCCAGTTCTTCATTATCTCCATGACTTATTCCTATCACTTGATTTTCCGGATTTTTTACTCTTTGGGCCATGATTTCTACCATTCGCTTTACAACATTTTTACGGCCTCTGACCTTTTCTAGGGGATGGATTGCTCCGTCAACAAAGTGTAAGATAGGTTTAATGTTGAGTAATCCGCCCACAAAAGCCTGAGCAGCGGAAATTCGTCCGCCACGCCTTAGATGTTCTAATGAATCAACGGTAAAAATATGTTCCATATGTAAGGCATAATGAGTAATTTCCTCAGTTATTTCCGAAATGCTCCTACCTTCTTTTGCCATCTTGGCAGCTTTTAAAACTACCAGCCCTAATCCTAAACTGGCACATTTTGTATCAATAATCACTGCATCTTTAAATTTCAAGTTTTCTTTTGCCAATAGGGCTGATTCATAACTGCTGGTAAGTTTTGAAGAAAGCCCTAAAACTATGGGAGTCTGGCCGTTGTTGATGCATTCTTCAAAACACTGCATAAAAGCAGAAACTACTACTTGGGATGTAGTTGGTTGAATTTTGCCCTTGCGCATTGCATCATAAAACTCTTTAAGTGTCAAATGGGAAATATCCATATCTGGGTTGTCTTTTACGGAAACCGGCATCGTCATAACTTTTATAGGATACTGTTTTATAATTTCCTCAGGGAGATCGCAAGAACTGTCTGTTATTATAACCACATTTTCCATAGATTTGTCACCTCCCGCCTTATATGCCAACAATACTATACCATATTATAAAATCATTTTTATAACTTACTTCTTTATTACTTGGCCATATTAACAAATCTTTTTTCTACATGAGAATGGTGTTTTCCTCTTTTATCATAAAGATTACTTCTATAGCTTATAATTTACCTATCATATCTGTGATTATCTTTATAAAACTTGCTTTTGCTTTATTAGAGGTTTCGACCACCTCTTGATGGGAAAGCCTATCTTTAGAAATTCCTGCAGCCATATTGGTTATACAGGACATCCCAAAAACCCGTATATCCATTTGCCTAGCTGCAATAACTTCAGGCACCGTAGACATGCCTACTGCATCTGCGCCCATAATTGAAAGCATGTTTATCTCAGCTGGAGTTTCATAGCTAGGGCCTTTAAAACAGGCATATACCCCTTCTCTGTAGGGAATGGTATTTTCCTCATATACTTTTTTGGCCATTTGAATAAGTTGTTGGTCATACGCATAAGTCATATCAAAAAATCTAGGGCCAAATTGGAGATTTTCTTCTCCTATGGCTGGGTTTTCTCCAGAAAAATTAATGTGATCTCTAATCACCATAAGGTCACCTGGTGCAAAAGACTTGTTTATACCTCCGGCTGCATTTGTCACAAAAAGTATTTTGATACCTAAAAGGCCCATCACTCTTACCCCTAAGACAACTTTAGATATGGGATATCCTTCATAAAGGTGAAAACGGCCTTGCATTGCAACTACATTTTTCCCTTTCAACTGGCCAAAGATGAGATTTCCTGCATGACCTTTTACCGTAGATACGGGAAACCCGGGAATATCTGCGTATGATAAAACTGTCTTGTTTTCAATTTCATAAGCCAAATCTCCCAAACCACTGCCCAATACTATTCCAACTTCTGGCCTAAAATTTATTTTCCGCTTTATATATTCAACGGCTTTTTTTACATCTTCTATATGAGACATGTGAAACCCCCTTCAGTGTACTTATAAACGGTCAGCTGACCTTCAAAACAAGACGTTTGAAGCTTGTACCGTTTTTTAGGCTGCTACAGCCTAGAAAATCAGCCACTGTCTGACCTATGTCAGAAAAACTGTTTAATGTCCCTAAGTTGACTCCCGGTTTTATCTTCTCGCCATAAATTAGAATTGGTACATATTCCCTAGAATGGTCTGTACTCTCAGTGGTAGGATCACAGCCGTGGTCGGCAGTGATTATCAATACGTCATTTTGTCCAAGTTTTGACAATATTTCAGGCAAACGCATATCAAAATCCTCCAGTGCCTTGGCATACCCTTCCGGATCGTTTCTGTGGCCGTAGAGCATATCATAATCAACTAAATTGGTAAAAACCAGGCCCCTTTCTAAAATATCCATTGCCTCAAGGGTTTTGTCTATGCCATCCATATTGCCTTGAGTGTGAAATGACTTTGTTATCCCCTGACCTGCAAATATATCCCAAATCTTCCCTACGCCAACAACTTCCATACCGGCTTTTACCACATTGTCTAGTAAAGTATCATGGGGTGGCGTTAGTGAAAAATCAGCTCTATTGTAAGTCCTTACATATTCACCAGATTTTCCGATAAAAGGCCGAGCTATAACACGAGCTACAGCATGCTCTCCTTGGAGTATTTCCCGGGCAATCCTGCAAATTTTGTAGAGCTCTTCTACAGGAATAACATCTTCATGGGCAGCAATCTGAAATACTGAATCAGCAGAAGTGTAAACAATGGGATTTTTAGTTTTTATATGCTCATCCCCCAGCTCTTTAATTATCTCTGTGCCCGAAGCAACCTTATTGCCCAGGACCTTGCGGCCTATTCTTTTTTCAAACTCATCTATTACTTCCGGCGGAAAACCATTAGGGTATACTGGGAATTGCCTTTCTAAGACGACTCCTGCAATCTCCCAATGACCAGTTGTGGTGTCTTTGCCTGCAGACTTTTCCGCAGCCTTTCCATAAGCTCCAGTGGGGTGACTTGCCGGGGCAACACCTTCTATGGAGATGATATTTCCAAGCCCCATCTTTTGCATATTAGGCATTGCAAGTCCACCTACTGCTTTTGCCACATTGCCCAATGTATTGCTTCCCTCATCGCCATACTTTGCCGCATCTGGCATTTCCCCCACACCTGCACTATCTAAGACCATTAATATTACCCTTTTTATCATACTATCAGTCCTTTTAACAATAAAGTTTTTTTAATTTTTGGCAAGAAAACGACACCTCACTCTAAAAGCAATACCTGTTGTTCTAAAGCTCGGTGCTGCGCTCAGCAGAGTTTCGCGGGCAATTTGGCATCCTGCCAAGTGCCCGCCAGCGTGCCTCCTGCACGCTGCCCCTGCTTCGCTTGCACCAAGCTCAAGAACAACAACGGCATTGTTTAACGGGTTCGTTTGTCGTTTTCTTTGCCAATTTATACGGAAAAACTTTATAGTTCAGATACTCCGTTCTTTGTTATTTTTGCCCATATTACTTTTCTTTTTTCTTTAGGTTCTCTTGAAAATTCAAAGGCAGCCCTGGCCTCATCGGCAGCCCAGGTGAGTTTTTCTTTGTCATTTGCCAAGATTTTTGCAAATGGCTCCCCTTTGGTTACTTCTTCACCCACCTTTTTGTATATCCATATTCCAACGGCAGGATCTATGATATCCTCCTTTTTCTGCCTGCCGGCACCTATCTTCATACTGGCAAGGCCTAGGCGCACAGCATCGATTTGCTTTACAAAGCCATCTGCTGGCGCTTTGACTTCAAGCTCATATTTCGCCTTGGGCAAAAGGGAATAATCTTCTAAAACTTCCGGATTGCCTCCTTGGCTAGCTATTATCTCCTTGAGTTTATCCAGGGCTTTTCCTGAATCTATACTTGCCTCTAGTCGTTCTACGGCCTTGTTCTTATCCTTTTCCACCTGTGCTAATATCATCATCTCTGAGGCAAATTCTAGACATAGGGAAAGCAAATCTTTGTGGCCTCTGCCTTTTAAAGTTTCTGCCGCTTCTATGACTTCTATGGTATTGCCAATGGCAAGGCCCAATGGCTGGTCCATATCTGTTATGTACGCTACTGTCTCACGACCTGCCAGCTGACCGATTTTTACCATTAAAGTTCCAAGCTTTAGCGCATCCTCATAATTTTTCATAAATGCACCATTTCCAAATTTAACATCCAAGATGATTTTATCTGCACCACCGGCAATCTTTTTGCTCATAATTGAACTTGCAATCAGAGGAATTGAGTCCACAGTTGCCGTAACATCTCTTAAAGCGTACAACATCTTATCTGCCGGGACTAAATTCTTAGACTGACCTGTAATAGCAGCGCCAATGGTATTTACAGCATCTATAAATTCCTTGTCACCTAGCTCACATCTAAATCCCGGAATAGATTCCAGCTTGTCAATAGTTCCACCAGTGTGGCCAAGGCCTCTACCTGACATCTTGGCTACCTTTACACCTACAGAAGCTGCCAGAGGCAAAAGCACCAATGTAGTGGTATCTGCAATACCTCCGGTGGAATGCTTGTCTACTTTTATTCCCTCTATAGATGAGAAATCCACTATCTCACCAGAATAAGCCATGGCCATAGTAAGATTTGTAGTTTCTTCCTCATCCATTCCTTTAAAATATATGGCCATAAGGAGTGCAGATACTTGGTAATCAGGAATCTTTCCGGCCACATAGCCATTTACTATAAATTCAATCTCTTCTTTGGAAAGCTTTAATCCCCGCTTCTTTTTCTCGATTATCTCAGGAACGAAAAACATGCCCAACACCTGCCTTTTCTGAAATTGCAAATGCCGTTTTTGCACGGTTAAGTGACTGAATCTTTTCCCAAAGTAAACTTTTAGAAAATATATCATTAGGTAAGATAACGACGGCATTGCTCAGTGGGTTCGTTTGTCATTATCTTTACCGAGTTTAAGACAAGCACGGTCTTGTCCAATGGGTTCTTTTACGTCAGATTCCACCTCATTTTTAGATGGTGAAATACGACTTATACTACAGCGTAAAACCATAAGGCAACAGTTCCTCTACGGTCATTTTCTTCACTTTTGAACCATCTTTGTTGGTAAGATACACGGTAGCTTTAGGCGCCAGTTCTGATATGACCTGCCGGCATGCTCCGCAAGGTGACACCGGTTCTTCCACATTGGCTGCAACGGCTAAGGCAACAATATCCTTTTTCCCTTCCGAGTAAGCCTTAAATAAAGTAACTCGCTCTGCACACATAGAAAGGCCATATGATGCATTTTCTATGTTGCAACCGATGATTTCCTCGCCATCAGAAGTTTTTGCACAAGCTCCCACAGGAAAATTTGAATAAGGCGCATAAGCATTTTCCATGGCAGACAAGGCTTTATTTATAAGTCTTTTTTCATCTATGTTTTGCATCTAACCACATCCTATATAAAAAAATTTTAGAAAATATAAATAATGGGTGACCGGTTTAATAGTCACCCTAGAGTATACTCCGCTTGCCTTCCATATTTGATATTTTTATTCTAACAATTTTCTGTCGACTCTGTCAAGGAAAATTACCTTTTTCACAATAATAATCAGCTATATACACACTGAAATTAGGCCTTCTTCACATTCTCCTGCAGAAACCACCACAGCTCCATCAGGGTCGGAAATTAAGCTATTCCCTAAGCTCACCATACCTAAATGAGAGCCTACAAAATTTGAAAGGAGCACATAAACTTTATTTTCAACAGCTCTTGTTATGGGAATTGCCCTGTTCTTTTCCAGTTTCCACCTGGCTTCTTTTGGATTATAAAAGTGGGCTGATAGTATATATATAAATTGAGCTCCAGCCTTTTTCAAAGCCTTAGCTAGCTCCGGATAGTTTTGGTCTCGGCATATCATAACACCTATTTTTTTATCTCTATAGGTGAAGACCAAGGGTTCTTTCTTGCCAGCTTCAAAGTATTTTAATTCCAGTTCCGTAGGATATTTTTTATCATATGTAAAGGTGCTTCCATCAGGTAAAAAAACACTGGCACTATTGTAAAGTTTATCGCCATTTTTGTAGGGATGTCCTACTATTGCAGCAGTGCCGTAGTATGTACAGGCTTTTTTAATCTCTGACAAGGCATCTTTTACTATGATATTTAGGTTTTCATCACTTAAAACCTCTTTGGTATAGCCTGTAAGGGCCATTTCAGGAAATCCCACTATATTTATACTGTGAAGTGCAGCCTTTTCAATAAATCTAATTATTTTTTTGGTATTAGTATCAACTTTTTCAGAAACTGCCATCTGGCAAACTCCTAATTTCATAAACTACACCTCTTTTTGCAAAATACACAAAACTATTATATCCCATAATTTCCATTTAAAAAAGGCTGTGTCTTATCTTAAATAACATTTATAAAAAATTCTCATGGGTTTTAAAATTTTGTTGTATAATAAAAACATAATTGGTTATTTATGAAAGGAGATAAACTATGAAGGTGGTAGTGTTGGGCGGTGCCGGCGATATGGGCAGTCGCGCAGTTAGGGACCTGGCAGCCCAAGAAGAAGTCTCAGAACTAATCATTGCCGACATTAATATGAATGCAGCTGAACGATTGGCAGCAGAGCTTGGAGAAAAAGCCAAAGCAGTTTACATAGATGCAAATGAGCCTGAAACTTTGGTAAAAGTCATGGAAGGCGCAGACGTAGTGGCAAGTGCCATGGGGCCCTTCTATAAATATGAAAAGGTGGCAGTAGAAGCTGCTATTGCAGCCAAAGTCAATTATGTAAGCATTTGTGATGATTATGATGCGGTGGAAAGCATACTGCCCCTTGATGAAGAGGCAAAAAAACAAAATTTGAGCATTTTAACGGGTATGGGCTGGACTCCCGGCATCAGTAACATTCTTGCTAAAAAAGGTGCTGATGAATTAGATGAAGTGGAAGAAATAAATATCTACTGGGCCGGCAGTGCCAACGACGCTGTAGGCCTTGCCGTTACCCTTCATACCATTCATATATTTACTGGCAAGGTTACCAGCTTTATCAACGGCAAGAAAGTAGAAATCCCAGCAGGCAGCGAAAGGGAAAGAGTGGAGTTTTTAAAGCCATTAGGTTTTGTGGACATGTATCATCTAGGCCATCCTGAGCCTGTCACTCTGCCCCTGTACATACCTGGAGTTAAGACAGTCACACTAAAAGGTGGCCTTATGGAAAGCTATCTAAATAAATTGGCTATAGCCGTTGCCAAACTTGGTCTCACCGATACTCCACGAAAAAAACAGGTTTTGGGCAAAGTACTTAAAGCTTTACTTCCTGTCCTGGAAAAAATTCAAAAACCTGATGTGCCCATGTCTGGTATTCGAGTAGATATAAAGGGAACTTTAAATGGGAAAAAGCAGCATCTTGTGTATCAAGCCGCCGACCACATGGACAACCTAACAGGTGTGCCCTTGGCCATTGGAGCCATGATGCTTTGCAAAGGCGAGATTACTCGAAAAGGAGTTTTTGCTCCTGAAGCTGCCGTAGAACCAGACCGTTTCATAGAAGAGCTTTCTAAAAGAAACATCCAGGTTGTGTGCACAAAGGGAATTTCTTAAGGAGGTGTTCCTATGAAAATTGCAATTCTAAGTGACACCCACGGAAGTTTAGAGTCTTTTAATAAAGCTTTAGATGTGGCAGGTCCATGTGACCTAATTATTCACGCTGGCGACATTTTATACCATGGCCCTAGAAATCCTCTGCCACAAGGGTATAATCCACAGGAACTGGCAAATGCCATTAATGGACTAGAAATCCCCTTTATCGCTGCCGCCGGAAACTGCGACGCTCCGATAGACCAGGTTATGCTCTCTGTCCCTATACAGTCTCCATATGCATTTGTGGCACTGGACAACTTTAGGATACTGATACACCACGGTCATGATGCCACCGAAGAAGAACTAATGTCCCTTTCTGAAAAATGGAAAATAAATCTCCTTATAACTGGTCACACTCATATGAAAAAGCTTGAAAAAAATAAAGACCTGGTAATTTTAAACCCAGGCTCTTGTGCCCTTCCTAAAGATGACGTAGCATCTATAGCCATTCTTGAAGATTCAACTATAAAGCTTGTAAATATTGAAAATGGAGAAGTTTTAAAAAGTATAAGTATTTAAGGATACTGCCATTTATAAAAAAGGTGCGGTCAAGACCGCACCTTTTCAAAACACTCAGCTGTCACTGCCCTAGCACCGCCGATAAGCTTCGGACGGTATCTGGCCGCTGTCAGATGAGCCTGTCCTATTTTATCAATGCTCAGCCGCACAGGAACCGCCACATGTTTGATATGCATTCCTATTAAAGTGTCGCCAATATCAAGGCCAAAATGACCTTTTATAAATTCCACTACTACTGGATTCTTCATACTTTCCCTAACTGTAGCAGCAAAAGCGCCTCCTGCATTCATAACCGGAACAACAGACACAACTTCCAGGTTGTATTTTTCTGCAACTTCTTCTTCAACGACTAAAGCCCGGTTTAAATGTTCACAGCATTGAGCAGCCAGGTTGACTTTGTATTTTGGTATAACCTTATATATTCCCTTCACTACAGCATCAGCCACTTCCATGCTGGAAGCCTTACCAATTCTCCCTCCGGCAATTTCACTGGTGCTGCAGCCCACAACGAGAATCTGACCTGCCTTCACCGGCGCTATATTTAACAATTCTTCCGTTGCCTTAGCCACTTCACTTTCAATTAAACGCAGGTCCATATTATTCCCCCTAATCAATTTGCTCGGCTATTAATGATATTCATTATAAATTATATCACATACTATATATTTTTATAAATAGTTAATATTTTTTTTACAACACAATCACCAATCTAATAGGACTTTATTACATTTAAAATGTTAAGCTGATCATCGAATATCACAAGATCTGCCTCTTTGCCTATCTCTATACTGCCTTTTTTATTATCTATTCCAATAGCTCGAGCAGGATTTAGGGTAGCCATCTGCACCGCATCTGGTAGTGAAACTCCCACCATGTGCACCATGTTGTATATGGCCCTATTTAACGTTAAAGTGGACCCTGCCAGTGTTCCATCTGAAAGTCTCGCTTCACTTCCCTTTACAAAGACCTTTTGACCCCCTAAAGTATATTCTCCATCAGAAAGGCCTGCAGCCATCATGGAATCTGAAATGAGTATGACTTTGTCTTTTCCCTTTGCTTTAACGACAAGTTTCATGGCACCCGGGTGTAGATGAATGCCATCACAGATCATTTCACAGTATACCCTTTCATCTATTAATGCTGCTCCTGAAATACCAGGTTCCCTATGGTTAAAGCCTCTCATGGCATTGAAAATATGGGTAACTTGTGTGACTCCACAGTCAAAGGCTTTTCTTGCCGTATCAAAAGTGGCATCGGTATGCCCTGCTGAAACAGTTATGTCTTGAGCCCGAAGAAAACTTATTGCATCCGTGGCCCCAGGAAGCTCCGGTGCCAGGGCTACTACTTTTATAGAGTTATCCGATAGTTGGATAAACCTTTTGATTTGGTCAATGTCTGGATTCTTAAGATATTTAGGCGACTGGGCGCCCTTTTTTGCCTCTGAAAAATATGGCCCTTCAAGATATATGCCCAGGACTTCTGCAGGAGAAGATCCTGACGTATCTAAGGTCAGATGTCTTTCCCTTTGTCTTGATATGTATGAAGCAGCATTTTTTATTGCTTTTTCCATATCTTCCGCTGATGAAGTCATGGTAGTAGCTAAAAATCCCGTTACACCATTTTTTATATGAAAACTGGCCATAGCCTCAATGGCTTCACAAGTGGCATCCATTGTATCAAAACCGTAAATGGCGTGAGTGTGAATGTCGATAAACCCTGGTGAAAGATAATTTCCCTTGGCATCGATGATTTCATCAAAGCCCTTTGTGTCTAATATGCCGGAAGGCTCTATATGGGAAATTTTATTTTTTTCAACGGCTAAATCATAGTTGGGCAAAATATCATGAGGTGTAATAATTTGAGCATTTTTAATTAGCAGCCTCATATTAATTTCTCCCTGTGGATTTTTTATATGCCAGTAGACAGGCTTTCATCAGTTCTTCCTTTATCTCTCCAGTATAGTGATAGTTATCCCGGACTCCGGTGCCAAAATGAACCTCCCGGGCTCCTGTCCTTTCCATGGCCAATTGCAAATTGTCCTTGTTTAAACCACCGCCCAGCATGATTGTTATCTTGCCCTTTGCCGCCTCTACCATTTTTTTAATGACACTAAGGTTATCTGTAACTTTGCCCTTGCCACCAGCAGTAACTATCCGCTTTATTTGCGGGTATTTTAATAGAGTTTCCACACTTTTTACTGGATCTTCTGTAATATCTATGGCCCTGTGAAAAGTCACATCCATATCATCAGCATAAGACAAAAGTTTTTTAAGCTTTTCCTCATCTATTCTGTTGTGTTCATCCAAGACTCCTACTACAATTCCATCAGCTCCCAATCTTTTAGCCATTACAATGTCTTCTATCATTACCTCCATGTCATAATCACTATAGACAAAGGATTTGGAATGAGGCCGAATCAGGACATGAACTGGAAGTTTTACTATATCAACTACATTTTTTATCAAAGCATAGCTAGGGGTTATACCCATTTCAGATAGAGCCGATGAAAGTTCGATTCTCATGCCGCCGTATCTTTCTATGGCTATGGCGTCATCTACACTTGTAGCTATAACTTCAAATTCACATGAATAATTTGGACGCGTCCCCAAATATTCATCTGAAGTATATAATTCTGTGCTTATACTTTTCTATAAGCTTTTTGTTGTGTTCATCGCTGCCTTCTAAGTTGCCGCTTAAGAAGACTGGAGGAGTTAAACCTTTATCTACCATTATTTTTATGGCTGTTGATAATATTGACTGGATTATATAAACACCGGCAATGGTGGAACCTGGGGTAAAGGGGTTTGCAAATCCTTCTAATGAAAGTAAGGCATCTCCTTTAGGACAGTGGTTGTCAATATATATGTCGCAAACTTCAAAGAGCCTTTTTCCTGATGGGTGCCTTGAAGGCTGGCTCATGGAATATTCCAGTGAGGTTATTCCTACAACCTCAGCTCCTTTTTCCTTGGCCAGCAAAGCTACATCAATGGGAACTCCATTCCTCCCTGATGTAGATATGACAAAAACTATCTCCCCCGGTTGAATATCTGCTGATTCCATAAAAGTTTGGGCATAGCCCGTTATCCTTTCCAGTCTTGAAGACTTTAAAGCTCCGTTGTGAAGCATTAAATTTGTATCAAATATAGGGTTTACAGGCACGAGACCCCCAGCCCGATAAAATACGTCTTCGCAGAGAATGTGGGAATGGCCGGCACCGAAAAAGTGGACTACGCTGCCCTTTTCAATGGAGTTTGCCACTTTTTCCGCCACCAGATTTATTTTCTCTTTTTCCTTTTCTTTTATAGTTGTGAGCAACTCCTGTATTGCCTTATGGTAACTGTCAATCATTGCAACACCTCCCTTATCTTTTTTTGAGTGTGTTTTTTAAGTATATTGACTATGGTGTCAATAGCTTTATCGATTATTTTTTGACCTTTTTCCCTTGTGGCAAGGGTTGCGCTGCCTAGGACAACAGTATCGGTAATCTGGTCCCAAGGAGTGGGGGTATACTGAAAATCTTCGGGCAAATCGGGAAATTCATCTACAGCTTTATCCATTTGAACATATTCCGGCGCCAGATATAACATGTATGAAGTCTCTATTTCGCAGGCATGAAAGTATCCGCCGGGCATAGGTTTAGATTCTCGAATCTCCTCTATAATCTCGGCAGTTCCTGGGTACATAAAGTAAAATACCTTCATATCCCGATGTTCATCATACAACTTCCGAGCTGCCTCTTTAATTGCCACCATATTTCCTACATGACAATTAATGATTACAAAATAGCATATACCTGCCTTATATAAACTCTTTCCAATATCAGTAAGAACTCCTATTAAATGTGTATTGCTGACATTTATACTTGGCGGCACATTTCTCAGGCTCCAAACTTGACCATAGGAAAAAGTAGGCAATAGTAAAGCATCTAACTTTTCTGCAACTTTCTTAGCCATGCCCTCAGCTAGATAATTGTCAGTGCCCACTGGAAGATGAGGCCCATGAGCTTCTACTGCGCCCATTGGTAATATAGCCATAGGCGTTTTCTTAATGCGTTCTTGTACTTCCAAATAAGTCAGCTTTTGTATTTCCATATATGTCACCTCATATTAATCCTGGAAGGCAAAACAGCGCATGGGATTGTTTATGAAGAAATCTTTGATTAAGCTTTCCCCATCAAGGCCTGCTTTGTCAGCTTCATCTATAAACCTTGGCACCCATTTTTTTATGATATATTCCAGACCTAGACCGTGATTATAGTGCTTATAGTAACTTTTCCTAGCAGTATCGCCACTAATTAAAATCTGATCCTTAAAGCCCTGTTTTACTAGATATATTATTTGGTTAATCCTATCACTTTCAGGGGCGTATTTTATTTTTCCAATGCCGTCAAAACACAAAAAAGCTCCCGTCTTGGCAATCTGCACATGATAATAGGGATCAAGGTTTCGGTCCATGTGTCCAAAAGACACCCGCTCTAAATTTACGCCTTCTTTTTTTAATAATTCTATCTGTTCTAAAGCCATGGTGCCGGCTTCTGTGTGACTGTGAATGGGTGCTTTAGTTTCTTTATGGGCTATTGCTACTGCTTTTATAGTTTTGACTTCAAGGGGAGAAATGGAGTTATAGCCTGTGCCAAATTTCAACTGTCCACCACGGATATTTGTGCCTTCAAGCCCCTCTTCAATTTCACTAATTACATATTGGGCCAACTCATTTACTGTTGCTTTCTCTATCCATTCGCCGTAAGTTTCGTAATTGCCTACAACTGGTTTAAGATTGTCCTTGAGTTTTGCATCCCATAAAAATGACTTATTAAATCCTGCAGTTGCAATAATTTTAACTCCAGTCTTTTGAGAAATCCTTTTTACCGCTTTCACATCCCTGCCATAATCCACTGCTGTAGCATCTACAATTGAATTGCCCCCTGCTTTTTTAAAGTCCATCACATCTTTTAAGGATTTGCTTTCATCATCCAGGAGCAGGTCATCTTCATTTCTTTCCTTCCAATAAGGCGGAATACATACAATGTGTTCGTGGGCGTAGGTAAAGCCTAGTTCTTCAGGTTTTATATCTCCATCAACAGTCCTAATAAAGTTCACTTTTAGTTGCCCCTTTCTGCTTATTAAAAGTATCAGGTAGTACCATTTTCGGTACCACCTGACTCAACAAAAGATACGTATTAAAAGATGAATTTGCTTATCAAAGCTACCAATGGGCCCAAGATAAACATGTCGCTGTCTGCAGCCCACATGGCTGTATCAGGGATGGTAGAGTTAATCAAGAATGTGACCATCATGTACTGGCCCCAAGCTACCACGGTGGCTGTCACAAATCCTGCGATTAAAGCACCTCTCACTCCTCCTGTGGCATTGCCGAAAACTCCTGCAGTAGCTGAGTGGAAGAACAGCACTATCATAGTTGGCACAAATATATATCCCACTGTTTTGCCCAGAACTACCAGCCATATAAGGGCTCCTACGAAAGAACCTACGAAACCTAATATAGATGCAGTAGGAGCATAGGGATATACTATGGGACAGTCAAGGGCTGGTTTTGCGTTGGGCACAATTGTATCTGCTAAGCCTTTAAAGGCCGGAACAATTTCGCCAACAAGCATTCTTACGCCAAACAAAACTATGGCAATACCGCTGGCAAACTGGAATGCTTGGATCAGAGCAAATATGGCAAAGTTTTGATCTTCTGCAAGGGCTTTCAATTCTGCAATGGCTGGTGTCTCAGGTTTTGCCAAAAGCAGCAGTGCACCTATTAGATACAAGGCAGACATGATGAGTGCTATTATCACGTTGGAATCTCGTAAAAACTCCAAGCCTTTAGGCAACTGCATGGATTCAGAATCCTGCTCCTTATTTCCAAATATCTTTCCAAAAAAAGCCCCGATTAAAGCTACCGATGCACTTGTATGCCCTAGGGCAATTTGATCCCCGCCGGTGATTTTTCGCATTAAGGGCTGTGTGAGAGCCGGCTGGAGAGTCCAATAAAATCCAAGGAACAGTGACAAGAATACTATCAGCTTCCAAGTTGATATTGCCGTTCCAACAGTGTTTATTATGATTCCTGCAAAAATCATAGCCGTCCAAAACATCATATGACCAGTCAGATAGATATAATTCCACTTTGTGAATTTGGCCAGCAAGACATTGACTAAAAAGCCAATTACCATGGCAAGGGTAACAGCAGAGCCAAATTGTTGGCCGAATACCTGTTGGCCCATAAACTGTCCCAGCTCCTGGGCCTCAAGACCGAAAACTTCTTTCCACATTGGTTGGAAAACATTTAAGGCATTTACTATGATTCCTGCACCGCCGTTAATAATCATAAATCCAATTACAGCTTTGAAAGTGCCCGTCATAGTTTGACTTAAGGTTTTTTTCTGGAGAACCAGGCCCAATAATACTATTAGACCTATTAAAATAGCCGGTTGACCTAAAATATTTGTAGCAACCCAAAAAACTAGGTTCACAGACAAAACCCCCTTCTATCCTTTTAAATACTCTTGCAATGCCTCTCTTATTTCATTTTTGTCAAAATAATTCCTTACAATCACCACTGGAATGGCAGAGTCTTTTAGATTTTCCGCCAACTCCTTATTTGTTATGATTACATCTGGTTTAGAAAACAATGCAGTGCTTACATCAGAATTATCAACTTCAGCTTCAATGCCCATTTCCTTTAGAACACTTTCTACATTCATGCGCAAAATTAAACTACTTCCTTGGCCTAGACCACATACAGTCAATATTTTCATTGGACTCACTCCTCACTTTACAAACTGTTTTCTTTGGCAGAAAGCTGTATTACATTTATTACCTCTTTTATTTCAGAAGCTTGCAAAATAGTATCAAGATAAGAGCTGTTAGAAAATAGTTTCATCAAATCGGAAAGGGCTTGGAGATGGGTGTGATGGTCTGTTGCCCCGAAAGCCAGAATTAGTTTTACTGATTCCTCATTATCAAAGACAACTGGCTCTTCAAGGGTTATCAAGCTCATACATACCTGTTTCACCCCATCCTCTGGGCGAGCATGGGGCATAGCCACTCCCGGAGCAATGACTATATAAGGTCCCATTTCCTTCACATTCTTTACCATAGCCTCCACATACCGCTCTTCTACAAAATCGTTGTCTACCAGCAGTTCACCTCCAATCCTAATAGCTTCTTCCCAACTTTTTGCTCTAACATTTAGCTTTATAGTTTTTTCGGTTAACAAATCTTTTAACACTGGCTGGGCAACTCCCTTCGAGTCTGCAAAATATGCTTGATTTAGGAACATTGAAATATCTTTTAATAACTGGTGGCGATTTTTAATAAGACAGTGTTTTTGAATTATTTTAAGAAGATTTTCTGTTATCATTTTTATTTGGTTGCATTCAGAATTTTTTGGCGCGTTTGTGCTCAAATATCTATATATCTTAGCCACATCTTCTTCCAACAATAATGGATTTACAATTATTAGTGGAATATTCTTTAAGTCTACCGGAACTGTTGAAATAATAAGGTCAAGCTCATTATCCTTTACAATATCTTTTACTCGGCGACTGGCCACTGTTGCCACTATATTAATATTCGGAAACTTTCTGCCTATTTTTGAAGATAAGAGTTTTGCAGTCCCTACTCCGGTACCACAAACTACCACAGCTCTATACACATTACTCCTCACCATTTTATTTCTCTCTAGAGCCGCACCAATATGTATAGTGATGAAACCTATTTCTTCATCAGGTATTTTTGAACCTATGTAATCCTCTAAAGGTTTTAGAGAGCTTTTAACAACTTCAAATATGCTGGTATAGTTACTCTTTATCTCTTTTAGAATTGGATTTTTTAACGGAAGGCCGTGTTTTAAGCGATAAACGGTAGGTTCCAAATGCTTTAGCAGTCCGCTGTATAGTTCGCTGTCTGCCAAAAAATCCACCTTTAGTTTTCTCCCGATGTTTTGTATAATTTCACCTGTTAAAATTTGCAGTCTCATCCAGTCCTGATTAGAAAATATATCTGATTCTGTTACTTTACCTCCTAAAAGGTGTATGGTAATATAGCCAATTTCAGCAGTTGGAATATTTATCTTATAACTTTCTTCCAGATTCGCCGCCATACTTGACGCCACTGCAAATTCCCTTACAGGCTTTAATTTAGCCAGCTCATCTTCAGGCATCACAATGTTTTTTCCCAGCTGAATGCGCTTTATAGCAAGGGCCAGGTGAATCACCAATCCCGAATATGCGCTATCAGTAAAAGTAGTTTTTAACTGTTTCTCAGCTAAGCGAATGGCCTCTTCTATAGGTGATATTTCTAAATCCTGAAACAGTGTTTTCAGCTGCCTATCTGTTACTACACTCATCCTGCGATTAATGGGAGCTTTTATTAGATTTAAAGCTTTTTCCATTTCAATATTTTCAGATAGCAAAGTTACAACAGCCCGGCGCATGTCTTTTTCATTTCCAACTATCTTTATGCCAAATCGCGGTCGAGAATAAAGCTTCAGATCATGTTTTGCAAGCCAATTGCCAACTGCTTTCAAGTCATTTACCACAGTGCCACGGCTTACAGAAAGGAGTGTGGCCATTTCTTCAATTGTGGTAAAATCTTTTGCCTGAAATAGTTCCGTCAATATCAGCTTCTTTCGTTCTTCAGGCGTTAATGCATAATTGTAGCTGCTGATAGACTCCAGCAATTTAAAAATCTTTAGTTTCTGATAATAAGACGGCAAGTAACTTATTCCTGAACCTGGTTTTCTCGTCAATTGTGGCAATCCATTGTCTTTAAGAAAATCATCAATTTTGTCTAGATCATAGCGAATGGTCCTGGAAGATACATTAAAATCCTCAGCTAATTCAGAGATTTTTATGGGAGAACTGGCGGAGATGATTTTACTGAGTAGCTGTGCACAGCGCTCGTCCATTAAGTTATAAAACCTCCTTCAAGAAGAATTATATAACATACAAACTGTTACGAAAAGTCTAAAATCTTTCCGGGGACTTGTGGCAATTCTATACTAATTATA
>JAMNZY010000154.1 GCA_023622055.1 Bacillota bacterium | reverse complement strand
GAATTTATTTTATCTTGTTTATTCATGGTAATATGCTTTTATTCCGTTGATTATCGCCATGGCAGCCTTTTGCCTAAATTGAGGCTCGGAAAGTAAGCGCTCCTCCTCTGGATTGCTGAGAGCCGCCACATTTACCATGACAGAAGGATTATTGGTTTCCCGAAGGACATAAAGGTCCGCCGGTTTTGCCCCCATGTCCCTTAGGTTCAGATAGGCTATCAGCTCCTTGTGGATGTATTCCGCTATCTTTCTTCCCTCCACATCACCAGGGTAGTAAAATGTCTCTGTGCCTCCCGTGTGTTCATCTGGGAAAAAGTTTTGTTGAATGCTAAGAGTAATATCAGGCTTGCTGTCATTGGAAATCCGGACCCTTTCCGAAAGGCTCACGAACTCGTTTTTATCCAGTACCACCTTTGCTCCGCACTGGGCGAGTTTTTCCGCAACAGCTCTTGCTATTTCCAAATTCACATAGCCTTCAGATAAGCCCATGGGACCTGAATTTCCGCTGTCGCCGCCATGGCCCGGGTCAACTACTATTGTTTTGCCAATGAGAGGTTTGGCATAAGTGGGCCTTTCCAGGCGCTTTAAATCAACACCTGTAAAATAAAACTTTAAGATTTCATCTACGGGAAATCCCAATAGAGCCATGCCTCGAGCCCCATACTGACAAAGGCCCAAGCCGTTGCCCTGGCCCATCACCTGAAAGGAAAGGGCTGACACTTTCCAGGAAAACTTGGTAGACGAAAGGCCCAGCAGATCTCTAATGTCTTCGCCGTGAAAGACCATGTCACCTATTTTTATCTTTTTAATTCGCCCTGAGGCTGTAGAGCTTATATTCTCTAACAGCCCCGGTATTTCCCTTTTATCAGAAAGATTCTCATCAAAGTTGATGGCCAAACGACGTTTTAGCTCTCTAATGGAAAAATTTTTGGTGGTATTCCAGTAAGGTGAGTCTTTGCAGTATATGCATTCAACTCGCCTCAAGTAACTAACTTTGTTTCCCCAGACATTTTCCGAATCCTCAGTGCAGCCCCCACAAGCCTCATGGTAAACTGCTTCTATGGGATTGTTGTTGTAGACCAGGATGATTTCCGAAGTAGCCTCTACAGCGGCGGTGATTTTATCTGTAAATTCTTCATACCGGCTACCCCACACTTTCTGCCTTTCCTCAATATCCATAAAACCCTGGCAGTGCAGCGGATCATTGCAGATGTCAAAACCCGGCTGCCGTTTACATCCGCTGCCTCCAAAAATCCCCATCCTCTTTACCGCCAAGGTCCTGCAGCATATGGCTTGGGCCTTTAGGGCTTCCTCTGGAAATTCTGGAGGCATGCTGGCTGCCACAGCGCCAATTACATACTCTTTTAAGTCAATTAGCCGTGCTTCTTGCTGAACTGTGTCATATAGTTTTACTGTCAATTCTTCACTGCCATAATCCACGGATATCACCACCAGCGACTATTATTCGTAAGGCGAACGGGGAAGCCCCGCCCGAAGCTTGCCACGGGTTTCAACACCACCGATTCCTTTAATTCCCGTTATTGTGGCATCTATTACATCACGGGCTGAAACTATTTGGTTTATGGGTGTATAGGCAACTTTTTCAATTATAAAAACCGGATCTAAGGCGTGGATAAACACACGATGTGGGGAGCTGGCAAAATTTGCCCCTGCTCGAAGAATCCCCTCGTAATAAGACTGACACGCACCTGCAAATATCACTAAGTCATCCAGGGATGGTTCAAAACGTCTGGCATTTTTCACTGCTTCAATAAAGTACCTGGAGTTGCGGTAATTTTCTACTCTGTTAAAATCCCTTTTTTCTTTTACCAAGCCGTCATGGCCAGTAATAACTAAGATATCAGGATTGTACTTGACTAAAAGGCTGTTGATTTTTCTAGGCTGATGTTTTTCAGGTATGCTCTCACCATAGGCTTCTATATCCAGCTGTCTATAGGTGGTAAGGCACAAATCTAAATACTCTTCATCACCGTCGATGTGGAGAACCATCCCCGGCAAATCAAAAAAACCATTGTTCCCTTCTGTATTAGAACGGGTCATGCGCCTTTGCCTTTCCAGCTCACGTCTATAAAAAATCCGTTCCATGGACTCATTGCTTTTTCTGATGTAATCCATTTTGTATTCTCTAATTTCACTGGATGTTGGCACAATTAAATCATCTATTGGAGCATCTGCCAAAACTCTGATGTTTAGACCTTTTAAAGTGCAGCAGCCCTTGTCTTCCATAATATCTACGACTTTAAAAAAAACATCTTTATTGTATGATGCCCGGGCTACCACATCTCCTACTTTGATCTTAGCCACCCGTTTACCCCCCATTCCATTATATTTCACCTCCGATTAGCTTATTACATAATATGATGGTAACAGGGGGGATGTGAGCATATATCAAGAGGTGGGAAAAATGAATATGGCCGTTGTTCCTGCCAAAAACGAAGAAGGAAGAATCGGCAAAGTTCTCACTATGCTTCAAGATACCCCGGTGGCAAAAATTATAGTAGTAGTTAACGGTTCCTGTGATAACACTATGAGGGAAGTGAAAAGGCTTAGGCTGAAAAATGTGGAAATTTTACACTTTACGCCAGAGCTGGGCATAGATGTGCCCAGGGCTATTGGGGCATATTACGCTTATAAAAATGGGGCCGCATGTGTAGTCTTCGTAGATGGGGATTTGATTGGGGATATTGGAATGCTGATAAAAGAATTAATCCATGCAGTGTCAAACTGTGAAGTAGATTTAGCCATGACAGACTGCTATCCAGATTTGGAGTATAAAAGTGAATTGGCGGAACAGGTGCTCCTCTTTCGGAGCCTCTTAAATCTAAAGCTGGGCCTTTATGACAAGATAGGTGTGGCTACTCCTTCCCACGGCCCCCATGCAGTTTCTCGAAAACTGATGGACAGCATTGATTTTCGAGACTTTGCAGTGCCTCCTATGGTTTTGGCCTTTGCAAAAAAGCACGGCCTTTCCGTAGATGTGCCTGTTAAACTGCCTCAAAAACTGCTGGGCTCTAAAATAAGGAACTACTTTCACGCAAAGAAAATTGCAGATACCATAATTGGCGATACCCTAGAAGCCATAAATTATTTTAATGACAGACCTCGAGAGCGCTGCTATTTGTTTAAAGAATACCAAGGATACAATCCATTAAGGCGGTTTGACATACTGGAAAATTTTTTGTCAAAAGCATAAAAGGGCATTTCCTACACGGAAATGCCCTTGTTTTATTTGGTATATCTGTCAGCAACTTTAGTAGCGCCGCAGGCATTTGGCTTTATTTTCACCTTATACCCTACTCCCATGACCCAGCCCACCACTTCCCGAATAAGTTCTTTGGTGTCGCCATTTTGGCCAATATCCACGTGAATTTCCACATCCATGTCTTTGTAGCGGGTTTTGTCCAGTTCTTCTTTTAGCCGGGTCACAGCTTCCAGGGACAAGGAGGTCTCCGTAAAAATTTTGTGGCGAAGATTTTTTACACTGGACATGTATTTCCTGCGATAATAGTAACGGGCTCCCTTGCCAACCCGATGGACTATTACAGCAGTGACAAAGCAGGAGTTATCTCTAGATTGGGAATCAGAGCCGATTATTAACTTGTAAGAAGCCGAAGGTTCTTCTTCCATATAAGCTATAATGTCTTTGACCACGTCCTGAACGGACATTTTGCCTTTTGTCGGGTTTACAAAATTCATGACAATCATCCCATTTCTAAAATTAAAAAGTGTATGTACTGCTTAAGGGAAAGTTCCTTCGGTCATCTATATTTGTAACTATATGAACTTGTGTAGCTCCTCTGTAAGTTTGGCAAACTCCTTGATGGAAAGGGTTTCACCTCGGCGCATAGGGTCAATGCCGGTGACTTCCAAAGCTTTGTCTATTGCTTCAGTGTCAATGCCGGAAATATTCAACCTCCGGCTCAGAGAATTCCTTAAGGTCTTTCGCCGCTCACCAAAGGCTGCTTCCACCACTTTAAAGAAAAAGGCCTCATCCTCCACCTGTTCACGAGGTTCTTGTCGCAGCACAATTTGCACAACTGCCGATTTCACTTTAGGAGGCGGCAGAAAGGCTTCCTTCCCGATGGTGCAAACCATCTTTACATCGGCATACATATTGACGGCAATGGTGAGAATACCGTATTCTTTGGTGCCTGGTGAAGCTGTCAGCCGTTGAGCCACTTCCTTTTGGACCATGAGGACAGCCATTGGTATTAAGTGGCGGTTTTCTATGATTTTCATGAGAATAGGGCTGGTAATGTAGTAAGGAAGATTTGCCACCACTTTAAAGTTGCCCTCAAAGTGGCTTTCCCGCAGCTCCTCCATATCTAATTTTAACACATCTGATTCTAATATACAAATATTTTTGAAATCTCTGGTCAAATCCTCCAGTATAGGTATCAATTGCCGGTCCTTTTCTACAGCCACCACCTTTTTTGCCCTTGAGCAAAGCTCGCTGGTGAGGACCCCTAAGCCCGGACCTATTTCCAGGACCTCATCTTCTGGGGAAAGCTGGGCGGCTTTTAACATGGACATTAGAGGCCGGATGTCCACTAAAAAATTTTGGCCCAGCCGTTTATTCGGCCGAATATTGTATTTCCTCATTATGTGTCTGATATTTATGGCAATTTCCTCCTCGCATTAAGTTAAGCTAGTGCCAAGGCCTCAGGTACTTGTTGAATTTGTCTGTACTTAATCTGTGAAAAACTTTTGATTTTTAAACAGCTTGCAGTGTAGCAAAAAAAGATAGGTAAACCTATCTTTTTTCGTAGTTTCTGACCCTAAATTCCACCCCGAGTTCCTCAGCAAGTTTTGAGCATTTTTCAATATCTATCCCCGGCACATCAACTACCGTCAGCACTACTCGGGGAATATGGCCTTTTGATTTTCTAGCAAATTCCAAAATGCTGTAAAAGGCATCCTCTCCGTGTTCTGGATGACACAGGTTATTGTACTTTTCAGCATTATCTGCATTAAGGCTTATAGAAATGGCATCTATAAGGCCTTCCAGCTGTGGTGTTATGTCCTCGCCATAGATCATATTGGCTTGACCGTTGGTGTTAACCCTAACGGGGACACTGGGATATGTCTTTTTCAGGTGTTTTGCCACATCAATGACCACCTGAAGCCGCATTAGAGGTTCTCCATACCCGCAAAACACCACTTCTTTATAGCCTGTAGGGTCTCCAATTGCTTCGATAATTTCCTTGGTTGTAGGCTCTTTCTCAAGCCACAGATTGTATCCTCCCACCCCCGGTGCCTTCTGCCGTATACAAAATTCACAGTTGTTTGTGCACCGGTTGGTAATATTAAGATACAATGACTCCCCTAGTTTATACGCTATCATTTACTTTGCACCGTCCATTAAGTTTTAGGTAACACGATTATTTTAACACAGAGCCCAAAAAATTACAAGAAATTTGGAAGAATATAGAAGAAGGTGCAAAGTTTTTAAAGGAGGGCTGCCAAAATTGCTTTATGAGCGTGGAGTCTGTTTTCTGCTTCATCAAAAACCACAGATTGAGGACTTTCAAAGACATCTGCTGTTATTTCTTCACCTAAGTGGGCTGGCAGACAGTGCATGACAATGGCCTTGCTATCAGCCAATTCCAGTATTTTTTTATTGATTTGAAAACCTTGAAAGTGTTTTTTCCTCTCTTCCGCCTCTTCCTCTTGACCCATGCTGGCCCATACATCCGTATATAGCACATCGGCCCCTGTACATGCTTCCTCTGGGTCATTTCCCAAGACAAGTTTTCCACCGTTTTCTTTAGCGAAAGCCTGGCTCATTTCAACTATCTCTGCCGATGGTTCGTATCCCTTGGGAGTAGCTACCCTCACTTCCATCCCCAACTTGGTTCCCGCAATCATTAAAGAGTGCACCATGTTGTTTCCGTCGCCTATATAAGTTAATTTGATACCTTCAAGTTTTTGTTTGTACTCTAAAATGGTCAGCATATCTGCCAGAGCCTGTGTAGGATGATATAAGTCAGTTAAGCCGTTGATGACTGGGACATCGGCGTACTGGGCCAATTCTTCTACTTCTGATTGGGCATAGGTCCTTATTAAAATTCCATCCACATATCTGGAAAGGACTCTGGCTGTATCTTTAATTGGTTCACCCCGGCCTATCTGCAGATCTTGAATGCTTAGAAAAGTAGCCATGCCTCCCAGTTGAAACATGCCGATTTCAAAGGACACCCTGGTTCTGGTGGAAGCCTTGTTGAAGATCATGGCCAGGGTTTTTCCTTTTAAAAGGTCATGGCCAATGCCCTGTTTGTGTTCAGCTTTTAGTTTACTTGCCAAGTCCAGCAAAAATTTAATTTCCTCTGGTGTGTAATCTTTTAAGCTTAAAAAATCTCTGCCTTTTAGGTGATTTTCCATGATTTTCCTCCTCGCTAATTTTAAAATGAATTCAGTAATTGCTTATAATTTCTCCCAGTGCATCTTTGAGAATTGCCACCATCTGGTCAATTTCAGCTTTTGTCACAATTAGTGGAGGTAAAAACCGCAGAGTTTTCTCTCCAACTGCATTGATTAATAGCTTCCTCTCTAAACATTTTTTTACAACTTGGGCTGCATCTATGGACAATTCACATCCCATCATTAAGCCTAAACCTTTAACTTTGGTGATTTGAGGAAATTCCTCCTGCAGTTTTTCAAGTTTTGATTTTAGATACTGGCCTTTTTCCGCCACTTCCTGTATGAACTTTTCGTCCAATAGGACAGAAGTAGCTGCTAAAGCCGCTTGAGTGGCCAGTGGATTTCCCCCAAAGGTGGCAGCGTGATCTCCCGGCTGAAAGGCCTTGGCTACTTCCTCCTTGGCCAGCATGGCCCCAATGGGAACTCCACCCCCTAGGGCTTTGGCCAAAGTAATGATATCCGGACTTAAATTAAAATGTTCATATGCAAAGGCCTTGCCGGTTCTGGCCAAACCCGTTTGGACTTCATCTACAATCAGCAGCAGGTTATTTTTCCGGCAGATTTCCTGGACACCTTCTAGGTATCCCGGTTCTGGCACATTTACTCCCCCTTCACCCTGAATGCACTCTAGCATAACAGCACAGGTCTTAGGAGTAACTGCCTTTTCCAAGGCCTCTAAATCATTGAAGGGCACGTATTTAAATCCTTCCGGCAGAGGTTGGAAGGCCTTCTGGTATTTTTCCTGTCCCGTTGCAGCCAAAGAACCTAGTGTGCGGCCGTGAAAAGATTTTTTCATTGTGATAATTTCAAAGCGACCATTGCCCCATTTCCGGGCCAGCTTAATGGCTGCCTCATTTGCTTCTGTGCCGCTGTTGCAAAAAAAGGCCTTGTCACAGCAGGACTTTTCCACCAATCTTTTGGCCAATTTTATTTGGGGCTCTATCCAGTAAAGATTGGAACAGTGGATCAATTTTTCCACTTGTTCCTTAACGGCCTCTGTGACTATAGGTGGACAGTGGCCTAAGGAATTGACAGCAAGGCCACTGACAAAGTCCAAATACTTATTTCCTTCACTGTCCCATACATAAGCTCCTGATCCCTTTACTAACACCTGAGGAAAACGGCCATAGGTGTTCATCACATATTTTTGGCCCATTGTTATTAAATCTTCCATTTGGCTTCACTCCTTTACTACCATGGTGCCAATACCCTGGTCTGTAAATATTTCTAATAGCAGTGCGTGGGGCAGACGTCCGTCTATAATATGGGTGCTCTTTACCCCACCAGTTAAAGCTTTGATACAGCACTCAATCTTGGGAATCATGCCTCCGTTAATTACTTCTTCCTCTATTAATCTTTGAGCTTCTAAAATGCTCAAAGAGGAAATGAGCTTGCCTTCTTTATCAAAGACTCCTTCCACATCTGTCAGCAGCACCAACTTATCTGCTTTTAAACTTGCGGCAATGCCACCTGCCACATAGTCGGCATTTATGTTATAAACCTTCCCTTCACCGCTGCCAACGGGAGCAATGACGGGAATATAATCGTTTTCCAAGGCAGTGTATATGAGTTCAGGATCAATCTTTTCAATTTCCCCTACAAAGCCTAAATCCACCTCTGTCCCGTTGCAATAGACTTTCTTTTTCCGGGCTTTAATTAACTGGCCGTCTATGCCGCTGAGGCCTATGGCTTTGCCGCCGTTTTTCTCCACTAAACTGACGATTTCTTTGTTTACTTTCCCCACTAAAACCATCTGCACAATTTCCATGGTCTTCTCATCAGTGACCCGCATGCCATTTACAAATTGTGAGGTGATATCTGTCTTTTCCAGCCAGTGGTTTATTTCCGGCCCGCCACCGTGGACGATAACCGGGTTTATTCCCACGTACTTCATCAAGACAATGTCGGTGATCACCTTATCCTTCAGCAGAGGATCTGTCATGGCATGGCCGCCATATTTGATAACTACTGTCTTGCCGTAAAACTTTTTTATATAAGGCAAAGCTTCAATGAGAATCTCAGCTTTTGCTAATGGTTCCATCTATAACATCCTTTCTAGGCATCAAGTCCTGTAATCGGCATTTATCTTCACATAATCATATGACAAGTCACAGCCCCAGGCCTTAGCCTCAGCTGAGCCTAAGTTTAAGTCCACTTTAAGTTTAACTTCCTTTTGCTTTAGAATCTCTCTTGCCTTTTCTTCATCAAAATACAGACCTGTGCCCTTTTGGGCCACTAATAAATCCCCAAGATACACATCCACCTTTAAGGGATCCACCTGGGCACCGGAATATCCCAGAGCCGTCACTATTCGGCCCCAGTTGGCATCTTCCCCAAAGATGGCAGTCTTTACCAGATTGGAGGAGCAGATGGCCCTGGCGCCCTTTCGGGCATCTTCTAAAGATAAAGCTCCTGTCACTTCCACTTCAATGAGTTTTGTTGCCCCTTCTCCATCTTGGGCAATTTTCTTGGCCAAAATGGTGCAAATATCAGTAATTGCTCTTTCAAATTCCTGTAAGTGCTCACTTTCCATGGTTATCTTTGGATTTCCAGCGAGGCCATTGGCTAAAATCACCACCATATCATTGGTGCTGGTATCCCCATCTACGGAAATCATGTTAAAGCTAGCGTCAGTGGCACTTTGTAAGACCTTTTGCAAGCATTTGCTCTCTATATTGGCATCTGTGGTTATAAAACCCAACATGGTGGCCATATTTGGATGAATCATCCCTGAGCCTTTGGCCATGGCTCCAATGGTCACTGTCTTACCGCCAATTTCCACTTCACAGGCCACTTCTTTTACTATCAAATCCGTTGTCATTATGGCTTCCGCTGCATCAGTTCCTCCATCACTGCTCAATGCCTTAGAGGCTTCTTTGATTCCTTTAGTCACAAGGTCCATGGGCAGGGGAACCCCTATTACCCCCGTTGAAGCAACCACAACGTCTTCTGTCTTTATCTGCAGAGCCTCTGCCGCTACTTGGGCCATTTCTTTAGCACTCTTTAAGCCCTGCTCACCCATGCAGGCATTGGCAACGCCGCTGTTTACCACAATTGCCTGGGCAATGCCGTCCTGCAGATGTTCTCTGGTTATCTGGAGTGGCGCTGCTTGAAATTTATTGAGAGTATAAACAGCTGCCCCTTGAGCCGGCACCTGTGAGTACACCAAAGCCAGGTCCTTTTTGCCGCTTTTTCTGATTCCACAGGCCACTCCTGCTGCTTTAAAGCCTTGGGGCGCAGTAATTCCACCTTTTATATATTTCATTTATTCATTCCTCCTCGTGTTTTATATATTATGGATATATGCCAGCAAGTCTCAAACCCATTGTCTCATCTAACCCGAACATAATGTTCATATTTTGTATTGCCTGACCGGAAGCGCCTTTTACTAAATTGTCGATGGCGGAAAATACTATAATTTTACCTGTCCTCTCATCAAAAATTGGAGCAATATCGCAGTAGTTGGACCCTTGCACCCATTTGGTTTGAGGCAATGTCTTTTTATCCCTTAATCTTATAAAGGGACAATTTTCATAAAATTCCTGGTACAGTTTATCTAAATCCTCTTGAGTAATATCCTTCACCGGTATTACATATATGGAGCTCAATATGCCTCGGTCAATTGGGATTAAATGAGGCGTAAAGTTGATGACTACTTTAGATTTTGCCAGTAAACTCAGCTCTTGTTCAACTTCCCCAATGTGCCGGTGGTTTCCCACTTTATAGGCAAAGATGTTTTCATTAATATGGGGATAATGGGTGGTATCCGTTAAAGTTTTTCCTGCCCCTGTCACCCCTGATTTGCTGTCGATTACGATATTATTGGCATCTATGATTTTATTTGCTAAAAGGGGCGCCAAAGCTAAAATAATGCTGGTGGGATAGCAGCCGGGATTTGCCACAATTTTAGCTTTTTTTATTTCCTCTTTATGTATTTCCGGCAAACCGTAGACACTTTCTGTCAGAAGTTCTGGGCAAGCATGATCAAGTTCGTACCAGTGCTTGTAATCTTCAGGAATTTTTATGCGAAAATCAGCACCTAAGTCGATGACCTTGATATGTTTCTGGTAGATCTCCTTTACCAAAGGGGCTGATTTTCCATGGGGTAGAGCTAAAAAGACCACATCTAAATCCTTTAAAAAGGTATCTATTTGAAACTCCTCTTCAATTAAAGAAATTTCTCCTTTTAAATTTGGATGCACCTGAGTAATGTCGTTGCCCACATTGCTTCTTGAGGTGGCTTTTTTCACTTCTGCTTGAGGGTGATTAATTAAAAGCCTAATTAACTCTCCTCCTGTATATCCAGTAGCTCCGATAATTCCTACTTTTATCTTCATATCCGTTCCCCCAAAACTAAAAATTATATTGGTTATAATTATACATATATTAGTATAATTATGCAACCGTTATTTTCATTTTTATCTCAAAATTGTTCAAAAGACAGAATTGTATTCATAAGAATGCACTTTATGCCATAATCTGAATTTGAAAATATTAATTATGCAAAAAAATAATCTTTTTCCAAGACTAAAAAACACCTCTTGCCTTAAAACAAGAGGTGCTGTCAGCTTTGATTAATATTTTATTTTTCAATGCCCTCTCGGGCAGGAACGCCTTTTGTGTAATAGTGTTTTATTTCTTTCATTTCAGTTACTAAATCTGCCTTGTCAATTAATTCTTGGGGAGCATATCTTCCAGTCAAGACCACTTCAGTTTTCTCGTGGCGGTTGTCTAACATTATTAAAACCCTATCCAAGGGGAACAGTTTATAATATAGGGCTATGTTTATCTCATCTAACACCACTAAATCATATTTGCCAGAAGCCAGTATCTTTTCACATTCCTCTAATCCTTTTACCGCTGCCTCTATGTCTTCCTCTGTGGGTTCTTTATAAATGAAACAATCTCTCCCAAATTGTTTAATCTCAAGGCCCGGCAGGAATTTTGCGGCATTCAGCTCGCTGTATCTCATGCCTTTAACAAATTGTGCAAAAAATACTTTTTTGCCTGCACACACAGCCCTAACAGAAAGGCCTAGTGCTGCAGTGGTTTTGCCCTTGCCGTTTCCCGTATATACCTGGATATAACCTTTTTCCATTTTTATCCCCTTTCACTACATTTCCTGTAAAAGGAAAAGGGCTATGACCAAAGCCCTATATTAATTTTCCCCAAATAACTTTTTTATAGTGTCTAAACTTAATTCACTAAAGCTCTCTACTATCAAATCAGCATCAGACAAATCTTGTCTGCCGGAATTTGGGTTCTTGTAGCCGATACATTTCATCCCTGCAGCCTTTGCCGCCTGGACTCCAGCAAAGGCGTCCTCAATTACCAGGCAATTGGTGGGTTTTACCCCCAGCTTTTTTGCAGCTTTTAAAAATATTTCCGGATCTGGCTTGCTTTTTGAAACCTCTTCTCCAGATATGGACACTTTAATGTATTTAGACAGGTCAAAGATTTCTATTACTTTATCTACGGCTTTTCTCACATTTGACGATGCCAATGCCAGTAAATATTTTTCATTGTATACACTTAACATGAACTCATAGAAATTGTCAACCAGCTTGACTTTGTGGAGATTATCGATAAATCGCTGTTTCTTTATCTTTACCAATTCTTCAACAGAAGGTTCTAAATTATATCTTTCCTTAAAAGCACTCCAGATGTGATAATCCGTTGTACCTACAAACTTTTCATGTTCTTCTCTGGTAATTGTACCTCCGTGTTCTTCCAGGAGTTCTCTCTCAATTTGTATGTGCAATGGCTCACTGTCAATTATAACCCCATCCATGTCAAAGATTATGGCCTTCAATTTAAAACCCCTTTTTAAAGATATTTTCAGGATAAAAATCCCTCTTGCCTCTATGGTAGCAAATAATGTCAATATCTTCAATAACTTAATAACTTAAGTGGTCAGGCTCCAAAGAAAACAGTTTTGTAAAATTAGAAAAAGTTGTGTCTTCTATTTCTTGCACCGAGGTTTCACGGAGTTTTGCCAGCACTTCTGCTATTATGGGGATCCGGGTTGGGTCATTGCGCTTGCCTCGATATGGCTCAGGAGAAAGGTAAGGGCAGTCCGTCTCAAGCAATATTCTGTCTAATGGCAGCTGTGATGCCACTTCTTTAGGTTTTTTGGCATTTTTAAAGGTTATTACTCCCCCAAAGGAGAAATAAAATCCCAATTTTAAAAGTTCCCGAGCCAGCTCCAGACTTCCGGAATAGCAGTGCATCAAGCCCTTAATTGGAGCGGATTTTCTTAAAGTGTTTAATGTGTCCTGATGGGCATCTCTGTTGTGGATAACCACAGGCAGATTTAGACTCTCTGCCAGTTCCAGCTGCTCCAAAAAAACCTTTTGCTGTATCTTTCTGTCAGAAAACTCATAGTAATAATCCAGGCCTATTTCTCCTATTGCTATAACCTTTGGGTGTTTGGCCAGCTCTTCCAGCTCTCTTAAATAGTCTTTTGGGACCTTTGCCGCATCATGGGGATGAACTCCTACACAGGCATATATAAAATCATATTTTTCAGCCAGCTCCACTGAAAAGTAACTGGACTTTATATCTGCTCCGGCATTTACCACTATAATGCCTGCCTCTTTTATCCGCTGAAGCACTTCCTCTCTGTCTTTGTGAAAAGCTTTATCATCTAAATGGGCATGGACATCTATAAACACGGGGACACCTCCTTGAAAAAGCAACTGCCTCTGCTTTTAATTTTTGAATCTATCATACAGCCTCAATACCCTCTTTGAAGGCTCTTATGTTAACGTTATGGTACCTCTCTGGAAGATAAGCCATTATCACATCCTGCCAGTTTGTATCCACAACAATCCCCAGTGCCTTTACTGCAGCTCCCAAGAGCACCATGTTTTGTGCCTTTATATTTCCCAGGTCCTTTGCGATTTTGGCTGCAGGGATTACAAAAAGGTTTTCTATGGTGTCTTTAAGTTTATCTAAGACATCTGTAGGGTATTTTTCCTGGCCTGTTAATACCGTAGTAGAGTATATTTCATAGTCATTTACGATGAGGGTTCCACCTGGTTTAAGATAGTTTAAATACCTTACCGCCTCAACCTTTTCAAAAGCCAATATCAAATCCGCTTCTCCGGAAGCAATCATCGGGGAGTATACCTTTTTGCCAAATCTAATTTGGGTGTTGACACTGCCACCTCGCTGGGCCATGCCGTGGATTTCCGACATCTTTACATCATATCCCTGATTTATCAGACCTTGGGCTAGGATATTTGAAGCCAGGATAGTCCCCTGGCCTCCTACCCCTGCAAGAATTAGGCTCCTAGTCATTACTTACTCATCCTTTCAATAGCACCAAATCTACACACCTGCATGCAAAGGGTGCATCCATTGCAGGCAGTTTCATCAATGGTCATCACACCTTCTTTGAAGGCTATAGCAGGGCAGCCCAGTCTAAGGCACACTTTGCACTTGGTGCATTTTTCTTGATTTATGGCACATTTAAGCTTTGCCCTTTGCTTTTGAACTTCTTTTAGCAGTGCACAGGGCCTTTTGGCTATTATAACAAAAGGCTCTACTGCTTCATAGGCTTTATCTACCGCCTCTTGTGTTTGGACAAGGTCATATGGGTCAACTACCAGGATATTTTCCGGCTTTACCCCTACGGCTCTTACTATCTCCTTTATATCTATTACAGGTGATATGTCCCCATCTAAAGTTTTGCCAGTGCCGGGATTTTCCTGATGGCCTGTCATGGCCGTTGTCCTGTTGTCTAGGATAATAATGGCCAGCTTGCTGTTGTTGTACACTGCATCGATAAGGCTTGTAATCCCTGAGTGGAAAAATGTAGAATCTCCTATTACCCCAAATACTTTAGTATCTTTATCTCCCTGCAAAAAGGCCTTTTCGAAACCTATGCCTGCAGAAATCCCTGCTCCCATGCAAATTAATGTGTCAGTGACACTTAATGGAGGCAAAATACCTAGGCTGTAGCACCCTATATCCCCTGTGACTACAGCATCTTTGTATTTTTTAAGGGCGTAAAATATGCCTCTATGGGGACATCCGGCACAAAGCACCGGAGGCCTGGCAGGAACCTGGACATCCACACAATAGGTTTTTTGTTCTTTTTCAGGAACCAGAACCCTTTGAACAATTTCGGGATTTAATTCTCCACATATGGGAAAGGCGTCTTTGCCTATACAGTCTAGGCCTAGGGATTTTACAAAGTTCTCTATATATGGGTCGTTTTCTTCTACTACATAGAGCTTCTCCACCCTTTGGGCAAATTCCCTGATTAATTTATCCGGCAGCGGATAACTCAGGCCAATTTTCAGATATGATGCATTGTCCCCCATAACTTCTCTTGCGTGCTGGTATGAAATACCGGAAGTTATGATTCCAATTTTTCTATCGCCCCAAATTATCTGATTTAAAGGACTTTCATTGGAAAGTTCCCGGAGTTTTTTCAGTTTTTTCTCCAAGACAGGGTGCCTAAACTTTGCAAAGCCTGGAATCATGCAGTATTTTTTTACATCTTTTTTGTATTCTTTTACCCTTACGTCCTGCCGCTGGCCAAGGGTTACCAGGGACTTACTGTGGCAAACTCTGGTTGTCACCCTGAAAAGCACGGGAATGTCAAAGTCCTCACTGAGCTGAAAGGCGTATTTGATATAATCCAGACATTCCTGGCTGTCTGAAGGTTCTAGCATGGGGATTTTTGCATGAAGGGCATAATAGCGGTTGTCCTGTTCATTTTGAGAGCTGTGAAGCCCTGGGTCATCTGCTGTCACCACCACCAAACCGCCGTTTATTCCCGTATATGCCAAAGTAAACAAGGGATCTGCCGCCACATTTAATCCCACGTGTTTCATGGCACAAAGAGCCCTTGCACCGGCAATGGCTGCCCCTCCTGCCACTTCAAGGGCAACTTTTTCATTAACAGACCACTGAGAATATATTTCTTTGTAACTTGCCATATTTTCTAATATTTCAGTGCTGGGAGTGCCAGGATATGCTGCCGCCACTTGACACCCAGCTTCATATGCTCCCCTGGCAATGGCTTCATTGCCTGTCAAAATCTTCTTCAATGGTTCTCCTCCCTCTGTACTGCAATATTAAAAATAATTATACCACTCTTTCAAAAGTTTTTTAACATTGGGGATTTACAGATGTTCCCTCCCGTACCTATATGTGGATAAACCATAGCTTTTTCAACAAAATTTCCACATATTATCCACATATTCACAGCTTATCCCCACAAAATGTGGATAAATCCAGGGGTTGTCCACAACAAATCCAGAAGTTGTCCACAAATTTAAATGCGGAACCCAAAAAAAGGTTAGGGTTCCGCATTATAAAACTCAAAACCTTTATAAAAATTGTTTTGCTGCTGTTAGTGTACACACTTTCTTCACTTACTTTACTCTTGCACCGGAATCTATGTCCCTGTCCACAGTAATAAGGGTGAGGCTTTCCTCATTTGATGCAGCAAGGAGCATGCCTTGAGAAACTTCCCCTCTGAGCTTGGCAGGCTTTAAATTGGCAACTACCACTATTTTCTTGCCTACCAGTTCCTCCGGTGTATAGTGTTTGGCAATTCCCGCCACTATTTGGCGCCTTTCATCTCCAATTTTTATCTGAAGCTTTAAGAGCTTGTCGGCGCCTTTCACCTTTTCTGCTTCTAGAACTTCAGCTATGCGAAGCTCCACTTTTGCAAAGTCTTCAATTGTAATGACATTGGCACCTTCTTCTTTAACTTCTGCCTTGGCGTCTTCCTTTGCCTTTTGCTTTCCTTTTGCCTCTGCTTCCTTGGCCTTTGCCTTTTCATCAATTCTGGGGAAGATGATTTCCTTTCGGGAAACTGTAAGGCCCGGAGAAAGCTGGCCCCATTTTTTCACACTTTCCCAGGTAGAGAGCTTGTCATCGGCAATACCCAGCTGCTCAAAAATTTTAGACGGTATATTTGGCATTATAGGCGAAATGTGAACTGCCGTAATTCGCAGGGCTTCAGCCAAGTTGTAAAGCACCGTGTTCAGGCGCTCTTTTTGATTTGGGTTTTTGGCCAAACTCCAGGGCATAGTTTCGTCAATGTACTTGTTGGCCCTGCCGATAAACCTCCATATCTCCCTAATGGCAGCATTTAGCTCCATATGACTTATCTTAGTTTCAAGTTTTTCAGGCAAGCTTTCCGCCATGGCTATTAGCTCATCATCTGGGCTTTCCGCAACTCCCGGTGCAGGTATTTTGCCATCAGAGAATTTTTCAATCATGGTAATTGTCCTGGAGAGCAGGTTCCCCAGGTCATTGGCCAAATCGGTATTATATCTTGCTATGAGATGTGATTCACCTACTGCTGCATCTTGGCCATAGGGCACATCGCTGAGGAGATAGTAGCGGACCACATCAGGGCCGTATTTTTCAGAAAGGTCAAAGGGATCTACTACATTGCCTAGGGTTTTTGACATTTTACGGCCATCTGGCCCCATTAGGAAGCCGCCTACGTTCAGATGCTTATAAATAGGGATTCCTGCAGACTTAAGCATAGTTGGCCAAAAGATGGCATGGGGCTTTATAATATCTTTGCCGATGAGATGCCAGGCACTGTCCCAGTAGCGATGGAATTTTTTACCATCTGGATAGCCTAATGCTGAAACATAATTTATAAGGGCATCAAACCATACATAGGTCACATGATTTTCATCCCATGGAATGGGAATTCCCCAAGGCACTCGCTCCCTAGGTCTTGATATAGACAAGTCCCCTATTGGTTCTGACAGTATTGAAAGGACTTCATTTCTGTAGCCTTCTGGGCGAATAAAATCAGGATGTGAGTTAATATAATCTATGAGCCACTCCCGGTACTTTTCCATGCGGAAAAAGTAATTTCCCTCTTTTCGCTTTTCCGGTGCTGTGCCGTGGTCAGGACAGCGGCCGTCTACCAGCTCTTTGTCGGTGAGAAAGCGCTCGCAGCCTACACAATAATGGCCTTCATATTCACCGTAGTAGATGTCCCCTGCATCGTACACCTTCTGCAGTATCTCTTGGACAATTTTTTTGTGCCTGGGTTCAGTTGTGCGGATAAAGTCATTATACTCAATACACAGCTTCTTCCAAGCTTCCTTAAAGCGGTTGCTTACCTTGTCCACAAAAGCTTGAGGCTCTTGTCCCGCCTTTTGGGCAGCCTGGGCTATCTTCTCCCCGTGTTCATCGGTGCCGGTTAGAAAATATGAGTCATATCCGGCAAGGCGATGCCACCGGGCAAGAAAATCAGCTATGACGGTAGTATAAGCATGGCCAATGTGGGGCTCAGCATTTACATAGTAAATAGGTGTCGTAACGTAAAAAGCTTTCTTGCTCAATTTTTATCCTCCTTTGCAATATTGCGTAAATGCAACATTATATCAAAAAACCTCGCCCCAACTAAGGGGCGAGGATCTCTCGCGGTACCACCCAAATTCGCCTACAAAGGCCTCAGCCAGGTACGGGAAATCTCCATAAATATCTTCCGAAAACTTCCGATACCTGAAGGATCTTAACGGTCCTTACCCGTAACTGCCTACATATCGACAGCTCGACTCCAGGGCCATCTTCAGCAAAGTATTCGGCACCGGCTTTCACCTTGCCCGGCTCTCTGTCAGCCTAGCCCTTTTGCCTACTCTCCCCTTCACAGTCTTTGAATTGGTGAGTGAATTGATTTTATAAAATTTATACCATATTCACAATCTAAAGTCAAGCAAGCTGCATGGTTCACCTGTCTTGTGGCAAATTTGCTACCAAATGAGCAATTTCGTACAATCTTTCAATTGCATATTCAAAGAATTCTCTGTAAGAAGAACAAAAATAATTTAAATTTGGTCTACCATTTATCATTGGTTCCCTATTTCTCCTACATCCGCCTCTGCAAAGATTAATCCATTTGCAACTCTTGCATTTTGGGTCAATATACTCGGAACTCTGCACAAATATTTTTGCTGTCTCTGAGCTTTCTAACTCTTCAAATGTACTATCTTTGATATTACCCATATGCCACTCATCTGTCACATAAAAGTCGCACGGATATATTCCTCCATTGGCTTCTATCACAAACTGGCAAGAACAACGACCTGCAAAGATATTAAATTCGGCATACGCAGAAACATTTCCTTCAGTCATTGATCCCCCCATAATAACGATTTCTTTTAGGTAGTCCTTTAAATCTGGATACTTAATATTTCTCCATGAGCATGGGTAGCAAGTTTAGGCGATGCTATCAAAGGTTTTACAGCTCCTGGTGCAATCCGCGCATCTATTCCAATATAATCGGCAATATCCAAAGCATTTTTGGATGTATATTTTGCCGGTACATTGCCTGCCACAAAAGTTATAGCCTTTATATCTAGCTTTTTGGAAGATAAATTTTAACTGTCAAAATGTATTGATATAACAATTTTGAAGATAAATGTAGAAAACTAAAGATTACAGTACGTCAATCCATTTGGTTAAGATTCGAAATTTTTATTATTATAGTAAATCAAACTCTAATAACGCTTATCATAATAATGCTGTGGTATAATAAGTAAAAAAGTTCGGAGGTGGACTTGTGAAAAGCTATCGGAAAGAGCTTTGGTTTGAAACTAAAAATCGGAGGGAATTTATCAATATAACTCCGCAAGTGGAAGAGTGTCTCCGGGAGAGTCAGATAAAAGAGGGCCTGGTTTTGTGCAATGCCATGCATATAACTGCCAGTGTGTTTATCAACGACGATGAAAGTGGCCTTCACCACGATTTTGAAGTCTTTCTGGAAAAGCTGGCCCCTGAAAAGCCTCACAGCCAGTACAAGCACAACGTCTTTGAAGACAATGCCGATGCACATCTTAAGCGCACCATCATGGGTCGGGAGGTAGTAGTTGCTGTAACAGATGGGAAACTTGACCTGGGCCCATGGGAGCAGATATTTTACGGGGAGTTTGACGGCAAAAGGCCAAAACGGGTCTTAGTGAAAATTATAGGGGAATAAAAAATCAAAGCCTTTGTATATTTTGTAATTTAGAAATGCAAAGTAGCTTCTTTACATAATAGGTTACCTCCAAGTAGACAGTCTATTAATTAAAATTAGATCATCTACTTGGAGGTAT
>JAMNZY010000032.1 GCA_023622055.1 Bacillota bacterium | reverse complement strand
GTTTCAAACATATTGCGGAACAGCTCTTCACTCTGCTTTACCCGGATATTTGCTTCGTAAAGCTTAAGCGCCATTTCCACCGTGGATATCAGCACATATTCGTCGGTGCCTTTCAGCACATAGCCGTAACCTGTAATCGACCGGATTTTTTCCATAATTTCTTTACTGGTATTAGCAGTAAGAAATAAAATAGGAATGTCTTTAGACCGCTGTATTATGCGTGCCGCATCTATCCCGTCAATTTTTCCTTCCAGTTCTATATCCATTAGGATGAGATCAGGGCCTTGGCTGCTGCGGGCTTTTTCTATAGCTTCTTCTCCTGTGCGCACCATTTCTGTTTTGTATCCGTATTTACTTAAAATATCTGCCGTTATCTGTGCATTAAGCCTGCTGTCTTCCACAATTAGGATTTTCTTAGGTATAGATGCATTCATCAATTAATACCCCCGGTTAATTCAATTCATGGAATAAAATATATCATTTCCATATTCTACGCATTTTCAAAAGTTCCTGGATATAACCCCAGACTGCAATAGGAGAGTGTATTATTTGATAAAATAACAAATAAACAAAATATCCTACTCTGTTTTTTCGGACTCTCAAATTTAAAAAATCAAAAACATTTTTTTGATATATGTACATCAGCAGGGTTACCAGAAAATTTAAAGGAAGCACAAAAAGAGTGTAAGGTCCTACAATGTAATATTTACCAAAAAATGCTAATATTAGGCCAGGTATCCAAATAAAAGTAAAAGCAATATCTATTAATGGAATTAAAATATCTATGCTGATTAAAAATATGGAAAACAGTCTCTGCTGTTTCCACGGACCTGCCGTTTTCAGCCCTTCAAACATTCCCCGCGCCCAGCGCGATCTCTGTCTTGCGAAGTGTTTCAATTTTCTTGGTACTTCCGTAAAAGCTATTGCTAGGGGTTCAAAATATACTCTGTATCCTTTTTCAAAGAACTTCCATGTTAACACAATATCTTCACCTATCGCGTCAGTCCATCCGCCAACCTTAAGCACTACATCTGTCTTATATAGACTAAACGCTCCCTGAGCTACAAGCGTGCCCTGGTATAACCCCTGCATTCTTTTTAACGACGCAATCCCCATAAAGTAATCCCATTCCTGTATCCTTGTAAGAAGATTGTCCCGACTATTTCTTACAAGTACGTGCCCGGCCACTGCGCAGACATCTGATGGAGAGCTTAAAATCCTTGCCACTATGTTGTTAATCGCTTTCTTATGAAGAATTGTATCCGCATCGAGAGTTATAAAATATTCTGTTTTTATTGCTTTTAGACCTGTGTTTAGTGCGTGGCATTTACCTGGTTTTGCTTCGAAAAGACATACGCATTTAAGACCAAATTTTTTCGCCGCATTTTCAGCAATTTCCGAAGTTTTATCTGTAGAGTTATTGTCTACAATTATTACGTATATTTGGCCTTTATAATCTTGATTTGCTATATACCGAAGGGTAGTAGTTATTCTCTCAGCTTCGTTCTTTGCGGCTATTAGTATGGTTACGGGGATATCCGGATTCGGTTCTTTTAAAGCAGGCTGTCTGTCTAAAAGCAGACTTGCCGTGGTAAACATAACAAGGTAACCCGGTACATACGCAATAAACGTAATGGCAAATAAAGCTAAGGGAAAACCTGTTATGCTTTTCAGTTCATTCAGCCATGGCATTGAGAGTTTTATGGAAAGTGTCATCCATAATATCGCTAAAATCTGGGAAATCCAAAATTTGTATATGACAGGTATATATATATATATTTGTAATTTTATTATAGCGCAGTCGTCTTTTTAAAATGTTATTTATCTGCAGCAACTAAAAATTCCTTTCTATATTTATTACGTCTAGAAAGAGCTTGCAAGTCGCTGAACAATTTAAATTGCCTGGGAAATATTGTAAAATCCGACAAATTGCGATCTTTGTTAATTTGTAATTTGACATGGCTTCGAAAATTCCTTCTAATTCCTTTTATTTTTTATGGTGAGCTCCAGGGTCAAGCGATCTACGTCAAGTCACAAAAGTTTTCACCGCCTGTATCGCTTTTATCATCTTCCGCTTCTTCATTTTTAAATTACTCGTCAAAAACAATGTCAAGTTTATCGGTCTTATCTTCATCTTCTGGAATACTAACTTCCAATTTCCCTAAAACCGGCTGCTGCGGTTCTCCGTCCAATACGATTCTAACCACCTCTGCATGTTTCCAGCACTATATCCCTGAATGTCGGTCGGTCTTCGTCACCATCTGGGCCGTGGCCTGGAGGGCCAATACCGTAGCGCACCGATAAGAACGCGCGATCGCCAGCAACTTTTCGAAATCCGGGTTTACGTATTTCGGGAAACGGATATTATAACCAACCATTTAGCAAGGGGTATTTCTCTTAAAAATGCAAGAAATGCCAGCATCCCGCTGGCAACGGATAGATATGATTAGCCTGCTCCAGGAGGCAGACTTCGCTACAGGGAGACTTTGGCTTCAGGAGTCCTACCCGGCCGGGAAAATGGCGCTTCACGGACGCAGGACTCGATCATAACAGCAGCAATACTTAATAACGATTTTCATCCGCAGCTTCCGGACTCATAATTTTGATCATTTTCCGAGCTATGGTAAAACCCAGTAAACCTCCGATAAATCCAAAGAGCAGGTGAGTAATCGAAGAAAGACCCAGACCGACAGTCAAAAAAGTCTTGGGTATTCCGAGCAGCACACCGCATAAGTAATTTACGCCCAGCTTTGAAATGTGTGCCAGAGAAGCCCACATACCCACCATCCACCAATATTTCCACGTAAAAGGAAAAAACAAATAAAACAAGTCAAGGACCACTCCGGGAATAAAAAGTTTAAAAAACGCAAAAATGCCATCCTTTCCGGCACCTAATAACAATGCGAGAAAACCGGTTATAATCCCTTCGTACCTATTTAGCCCCCTAAGCAATTTGGAAAATTTCTGTGTAGAACCTATAATAACCTTAGGGGGTGCGGTCAATGAGACAGTACAGCAATGAATTCAAAGAGCAAATTTTGGCCGAATGCCAGGAAGTCGGTAACGTAGCCCTGGTGGCCAGGCGTCACCAAATCTCCGAGAACACTATCTATACCTGGATTAAAAAGATGCGTAAAAACGGCTCTCTGAAACCTCTGCCTAAAGCTGAAAAACAATGCCTCGAAGAACTCAAAAAAAGGCTTAAAGCTGTCAGCACCGAAAATGACCGGCTAAAAAGGCTCTTAGCAGAAAAGGAGCTAGAACTAGCCATTCTCAGAGAACTGAGGGATAGGGTAAACCCTCGATAGCCGACAAAGTCGCCATAGCAGAAAAGTGGATTTCCCAAGGGTATAGCGTTCGCCTTGTTCTCGGCTTTGTCGGCCTCCCCCTCTCCACCTACTATGCTTTCAGAACAAGGCGAACCCAGGAAAAATCTAAACCCCAAGAGGGTGATACTTCCATCAAGGAGTTAAAGCGCTCCGGGAGGCCCAGGTCCACTTATTCATTGACCCGTGAGGGCAGGAAAATATCCGACGAACAGATTAAAGAATATCTGACTGAGCTAGTCTGCGGGGAAGGCTTCCCTTATGGCTATCGCAAGCTTACAGTATGCTTACGAGAAGACTACGGTCTTATTATAAATCACAAGAAGGTTTACGATTACCCGCCGAGAAAGCCCACTCTTTTAAGGGTGGGATGAAAGGCGGGATTTAAAAAAGCTTAAAATAGGTGGCTTGAGTGTAATTGCGGCTGGTGCTGCGATCGTGACGTTAACTCTGCGCTGGTGATACAGAAGAAAGGCGCAAGTCAATGCAATGATAATAACGTAGGGTTGGACC
>JAMNZY010000079.1 GCA_023622055.1 Bacillota bacterium | reverse complement strand
GCATTGGCCAATCCATGGGCAACAGCTACGTTTACCTTAGTGCCATCTATATCTATAGTTGCCTCTTTTACGCCTTCTACCCCACGAACTTCGGTAAAATCAATGTCTTCCAATTCTTTATTTGTCACAAGTTCGTAAACGGTCCTAAGGGCTGCCTCCATGACGCCGCCTGTTGCACCAAAGATAGCACCTGCTCCTGTGGAAATGCCTAAAGGCTCATCAAATTCTTCATCTGGCAGTTTCCTTAAATCTATTCCTGCCTCTTTCAGCATTCTTGCAAGTTCACGGGTAGTCAGCACTACATCAACGTCTTGATATCCACTGGAGAACATTTCAGGGCGCTGGCATTCATATTTTTTGGCTGTGCAGGGCATAATTGAAACTGAGACAATCTTTGCTGGATCTATTCCCATTTTCTCTGCATAGTATGTCTTTACAAGGGCACCGAACATTTGCTGTGGAGACTTACATGTTGATAGATTGTCAAGGAGTTCAGGATAGTAATGTTCGCAGAACTTAATCCACCCTGGACTGCAGGAAGTTATAAGAGGAAGCTTGCCGCCATTTTGCAATCTGTCCAGGAATTCGGAACCTTCTTCCATAATGGTAAGGTCTGCAGAAAAATCTGTGTCAAAAACTTTATCAAAGCCCAAGCGCCTTAGAGCTGCCGGCAATTTCTTTGTGACAATACCACCGAGGTCTCCGCCAAATTCTTCTCCCAATGAAACTCTAATTGCAGGTGCAACTTGTACAACCACGTGCTTATCAGGATCTGCCAAGGCCTGCCACACTTTATGGGTGTCATCCTTTTCCATTAATGCACCTACAGGGCAAGCCAGTATACATTGACCGCAGTTGACACAGGGCACATCATTTAAACTCATATCAAATACTGGTGCTATAACTGTATCAAAGCCTCGATAGTTAGCAGAAATAACGCCTACACCTTGAACTTTGTGACAAGTGCTTACACAACGCCTGCACAGGACACACTTAGAGGTATCTCTTACTATAGAAGGTGAAAAATCATCATATTGTGCTTTGCTCTTTTCACCGGGATACCTTATGGATTTTACTCCCAGTTCTTCTGACAGTTTTTGAAGTTCACAGTTTAGATTCCTTATACAAGTGGGGCATTCCAGGTTGTGGTCAGAAAGTAATAGTTCTAACGTTACCTTTCTGGCCTCTCTCACTGCAGGTGAATTGGTTATAACCTCCATGCCCTCTGAAACAGGTAAGACGCAAGATGTTTGTAGTGACCTGGCTCCCTTGACTTCCACCACGCACATTCTGCAGGCGCCAATTTCATTCACATCTTTTAAAAAGCAAAGGGTTGGAATTTTGATTCCAGCTTTTCTGGCAGCCTCAAGCACTGTGGAATTCTTAGGAGCTTCTACTTTTATACCATCTATAGTTAATGTTACCATATCCATAGTTTTCCTCTCCCTTCTCTTAAACTATTTTTTTACAATTGCACCAAAGGGGCATCTATCAAAACAGCTATTGCACTTTATACATTTGTCTTGATCTATTACATGAGGCTGTCTTCTTTCACCGGAAATTGCTTGAGTGGGGCATACTTTCACACACAAACCACAGCCTTTACATTCATCAGCGACAATTTCATAATGTATAAGTTCCTTACATGCTCCAGCAGGACATTTCTTTTCTTTAATATGAGCTTCGTATTCATCTCTAAAATACCTTAGTGTAGACAAGACTGGATTTGGAGCTGTCTGCCCAAGACCGCAAAGAGCAGAAGCTTTAATGCTGTTAGCTAAATTTTCCAGAAGCTCAATATCTCCCTCTTTGCCTTCACCATTTGTTATTCTCTCCAATATTTCCAGCATACGCTTGGTTCCAATTCTACATGGAGGACATTTGCCGCAAGATTCTTCCTGGGTGAAGGTTAGGAAGAATTTAGCAATGTCTACCATACAGGTATCTTCGTCCATGACAATCATACCGCCTGAGCCCATCATGGAACCTGCTTGAACTAAAGTATCATACTCTATGGGCATATCTAGCAGTTCTGCAGGCAAGCAGCCACCAGAAGGACCGCCAGTTTGGACAGCCTTAAATTTCTTGTTGTTGGGAATGCCGCCGCCAATATCGTAAATAACTTCTTTTAAAGATGTACCCATAGGTATTTCTACAAGGCCAGTGTGGTTAATCTTTCCTCCTATGGCAAACACTTTAGTTCCTTTACTTTTCTCAGAGCCTATTTTAGTAAACCAATCGGCACCCTTTAGTATAATTACAGGTATATTGGCGTAGGTCTCTACATTGTTGATAATTGTAGGTTTGCCCCACAGCCCCTTATTGGCAGGGAAAGGAGGTCTTGGTCTTGGCTCTCCGCGGCGCCCTTCAATGGAAGCAAGTAGGGCTGTTTCCTCACCACATACAAAAGCGCCAGATCCTAATCTGATGAAGATATCGAAACTAAAATCTGTTCCAAGGATGTTCTTACCCAATAGGCCATGACTTCTAGCTTGTTCTATGGCAATTTCTAAGCGCTTTACAGCTATTGGGTATTCAGCTCTCACATAGATATAGCCTTCACTGGCGCCAATGGCATAACCTGCTATTGCCATGGCTTCCAATACTGTATGAGGGTCCCCTTCCAAGATGCTTCTATCCATAAATGCCCCTGGGTCTCCCTCGTCGGCATTGCAGACCACATATTTGATATCACCTTGTGCATCAGCGGCAAACTGCCACTTGATACCTGTGGGGAATCCTCCGCCGCCGCGACCTCTTAGGCCCGATTTCTTTATCTCATCTATGACTTCCTGAGGTTTCATTTCTGTCAATACTTTTGCCAATGCAGCATAGCCGTCATTTGCAATGTATTCTTCAATTAATTCAGGGTTAATGATGCCACAGTTTCTCAAAGCAATGCGTTTTTGACGTTTGTAAAAATCTATGTCCATTAAAGAGCGATAGCGTTCCTTTGAGGTGGGTTCTTTATATAAAAGGCGTTCAACAATACGGCCTTTGAGTAGATGTTCCTCAACAATTTCCGGTATATCCTCTGGTTTAACTTGACAGTAATAGCTGCCTTCTGGGTAAATCAAAATATTTGGCCCCAGTTCACAAAGTCCTAAGCATCCTGTTTGAACAACTTTAACTTCTTTGGAAAGGCCCTTTTTGTCGATTTCTTTTTGTAGAGTCTCTGAGATAGGCTCACTACCGGAAGCCACACATCCCGTTCCTTTGCAAACTAGAACATGAGCCCTGTATATTTCCATTTTCATAACCTCCTCAAACTCCTGTATTAATTATTTAAACATTAGGTACTACGTACTCGTCAACAACTTGGTTGTTGATAATATGTTTTACAACAATCTCCCTTGCCTTTTCAGGATTCATGTTGACATATGTTACTTTGGGTTGATCGGGCTTTATTACATCTACCAATGGCTCATACTGACAAAGGCCTATACACCCGGTTTCAGTCACAACAACATCTGTAATATTTCTCTTTTTCAGCTCGTCTAGTATAGCTAGCATTACCTGTCTAGCACCAGCAGCAATACCGCAGGTTCCCATACCCACAACTACACGAGTTTTGGTCTCATTATCCATCCTCAAATTTATCATGTCTCTTGCCTGATCGCGAATCTTTTTAAGTTCCTCAATAGACTTGATTGCTGGCATTTTATGCACCTCCATTAATTTCATTGAGATTTTGTTCTATAAACTCTTTTATCCAGTCAATCACCATCGGATTATTGATGGGCACTTCTTCAAGGGTTTTTTTGATTTCCCTGGTATCTAATACAAAACCTCTATCTCCTACACAATGCCTGTATACAAAATCCACATCAGGCCGCATGG
>JAMNZY010000234.1 GCA_023622055.1 Bacillota bacterium | reverse complement strand
TGGGCACACCATTGACCAATATCTTTGATGCGGTGGACTTTGCTGTGGGATTTTTAATTTGGAAGGCAAAGGTAGGCTCTTTATCAAAACTGCTTTGAGCCGAATAGTATCCATCTCAAAATTAATCCATTGATCCAGATCTTTGATTGTCCTAAATTATATCAAGAAATCGAAAAATGTAAAGAACAAAGGCACTATTCTGACAAAGTAAAATGACCCAAAAGAAAACTATTTATAAAAAACAATTTATAGTATTGAAATAAGACAAAAATTGTGCTTTAATTGTATTGTTTGATGTTGACTTAACACAGAAAGGGGAGTGACTCCGGATGAAGTTACAAGAGCAGCAAAAAACACCACTTTTTGCCGCACTAAAGAAGTATGTGGAAGACAGGACGGTACCATTTCATGTGCCCGGTCATAAAGGCGGCAAAGGCATAGCTGAATTTAGAAGCTTTGTAGGGGAAAACATATTGTCCATAGATGTTACTTCAGGGCTTTTGGACCTGGACAGTATCTGTAACCCTACAGGCGTAATACAAGAGGCAGAAGCCTTGGCAGCCAGTGCCTTTGGGGCAGACTTTGCCCATTTCTTAGTAAATGGTACCACTTCAGGCATCCAAGCTATGATATTGTCGGTGGCAGGTCCCGGTGATGAAATCATCATCCCCAGAAATGCTCACCGGTCAGTAATTGGAGGCCTGATATTGAGCGGTGTGCGGCCGGTTTATATAAAACCTGTAATCCATGACTATATGGGAATAGCCATGGGCATTACTCCGGAGAGTGTGAGACGTGCTCTGGTGGAGCACCCAAATGCTAAAGCGGTTTTTGTTATAAACCCCACATACTACGGCGCAGCTTCAGACCTTCGCAAAATTGTGGAAATAGCCCATTCATACGGCAAACCTGTTATTGTAGATGAAGCCCATGGTGCTCATTTGGGATTTCATCCGGATTTACCGCTGTCAGCCATGGAGGCAGGAGCCGATATGAGTGCTGTCAGTGTTCACAAGCTGCTGGGCTCCATGACCCAAAGCTCCATACTCCTGGTAAAAAGCGGTTTTATAGATGACAGAAGGGTTAAAAGTGCCTTAAATTTAACCCAAACTACCAGCCCTTCATATCCCCTGCTGGCATCCCTTGATGTAGCTCGAAAGCAAGCAGCCTTAAAGGGCAGAAAGATGCTGGAAAGCACTATCCAGCTTTGCCAAAGGACACGAGAAGAGTTAAATGAGATAAAGGGCATTTACGTTATGGGCAGTGAAATTGAAGGGACAGAAGGCTGCTATGCCCTTGATCCTACAAAACTTGCCATAAATTTGAGAGGAATAGGTCTTTCCGGCTTTGAAGCAGAAAAGCTGTTAAAATATGAGTACCATATCCAAATGGAACTTTCCGATTTATACAATGTGCTGGCTGTAGGCACTATAGGTGACAATGAAGAAAGTATGAAAATATTGGTAAATGCAATTAAAGACATAGCCCAAAAGTACGGCAAGAAAAATGTAATAAAAATAACTGCTGAATTTCCAGAAAATCAAGAAATGGTGGTTTCACCACGATTTGCCTTTTACAGCGAAAAGCGAGTAATTCCCCTGGAAGAAGCAGAAGGGGAAATAAGCACCGAAATGCTTATGGCTTATCCTCCGGGAATACCCATTATATGTCCCGGTGAACGGGTAACCAAAGAAGTCATAGAATATGCCAAAATCCTAAGAACCGAAGGATGTCAACTCCAGGGCACTCAAGACCCAGAGGCTCGGACACTAATGGTATTGGCAGATAAAGAATCTGTTAAATATTATGAGAGAATTAAAGAAGTGGTATAGATGTAAGTGATGTCGTAAAACTATTTTATGTAGTTTAGACACCCTTTTATTTTATCTTGTCACATTATCCATATTTTTTGCTCGTATACTATAAAAGTATCTCTTGCTGATGTATAATAAAAAGCATAAAGGAATTTAAAAAAATTTTGGAGTTGAAGATTATGGTTGTCTCAATGATTTTACCCATTGTAATTATTACTATGCTTGTCTTTGTCATGGTGGCTCTTGCATCGGCAAGAAGCGAAAACAGAGAAGGGGGAGAAGACGTGGTAAAAAATATTTACGTCTACTTAGTTTTATTTGCCACTTTAATGATGGTTATCGGTGGCAGCGTGTCGGCCTTTATGGCAGTGGCGGATATTGTAGCCCCCACTCCATACTACCAATCCTTTGAAGATTTTAAGAGATTCGAAATAGAAAGGAAAGATTCTATAGACTCGGAGCAGGAAACTGTAAAGCCTTCTGAAGAGGAACTCAGAGAAAAATATGAAGCCATAGTTAAAGCAGAGATGGACAGACAGATACTTAGGGCAAAAAACAATTTGATTAAAAGTTTTGGATGGATTATCATTCCCTTGCCGGTTTTCATATATTTTCAAAAAAATTTAGTTAAAAAACCTGTTTAGAAATTACCAACATAAAAAATAGTGTTTAAGGCAACATAATAATGGTGCGTTAAAAAATTAAGGAGGTATGCTCATGGCTCGTCGTCGCAGTGTCATGTCTGAGGACCTGAAGTATGAGTTGGCAAAGGAACTTGGTGTGGCAGATACGGTGGCGACAAAAGGCTGGGGAGAAGTTTCATCCAGAAATTGCGGTAATCTGGTGAGACTTGCCATTGAAAAGGCGGAAAGAGCCCTTGCAGAAGAAAATGGCAAACCCCAGAAGCAGTAGCAGAACTCCTGAATACGCACAAAACCAGGGTGTTTTTTTAGCCCTGGTTTTTATTGTTATTTTTTCTCTTAACTCTTACCCACCCTGTAAGCATTGATTGAGATTTGGCTATATCCTCTGTGTGGGCCAAGTATATGTGGAGCATAATTGTCATTATAAAGTAGATGGATACGAAGTATTTAGTTGTGCGAAGCTGCTGTGGCAAAATCACCCTGGACAAGCGGGAAATTACAGAGGTACTGGACACAAAAGAAGAGTTAAGCAGCATTATGCCGGCAAAAGTTTGATAAAATATACACGCTAGCCAAGACATCATAGTTATTTTCTGGCCAATGTTGTACTTGGTCCTTAAAGGTGGAGGATTTTTTCTTAAAAAAAAGTAGTATTTGGCAAGTTCAGGAAAAGTCTTAAAGTCCTTTAGTTTTATAGAAAAATTTTTATAATCCCCAGACACAAAAGCATATCCCAGGCGATAAATAACAATGGCAAAGGCCACGAAACCTGCGGAGATATGAACTAATCTTATATGCTTCATGGGGACGAGAGTGTAAGTAAAACTTATCATCAAGCCGCTGATTATGGTAAGGGATAAACTTGCCACAAGGGTCCAGTGAAAAATCCTTATGGGAAGTGGATACAAGAGTATATTCACATAGGAGGCTGAAACGCTTTGCCTTTTTTCCACTGGTATATCCGGTGCCTGCTTTAACTCCTTATAGGATTTCAACGTATTTCTCCCGCCCTTTCATGTCAATCATATGTACGGCACAGGCGAGACAGGGGTCAAAACTTCGAGCTACTCGCCCTACTTCAATGGGCTGGTCAAAATCTTCTATAGGTGTCCCTACCAACGCCTCCTCTATGGGACCGCGCCTGCCCTGGTCATCTCGAGGTGAGCAATTCCAGGCAGAAGGAGTAATTATTTGATAATGAGTTATCCTGCCGGCTCTCATCCTCATCCAATGCCCCAGTCCTCCCCGCATAGCTTCCACCATCCCTATGCCCTCTGCATTTTGAGGCATATCATATGGATTAAACACAGGCTTTCCTATTTCTATATCTTGGCACCACTGCTCCATCATTTGTGCTACTATTTTGGCCTCCATAACCCGGGC
>JAMNZY010000063.1 GCA_023622055.1 Bacillota bacterium | reverse complement strand
GTTTAAGAAAAACTCTACATTGGCCTTTTGTGGTCTGTCAGTTAATGTTTCCGCAATCTCGGACTGCAAGCCTTTGGCAAAGGATTCATAAGACTCGCTGGCTATGACTGTAAGTACATTTATATCGTGGACATCTACTCCTGGTGTTTCACTGTCTATTCTGTTGCCCTTCTGGTCAACACAAAGCCTTAAGCCCCTTCCCACTTCCTGCCGTTTTCTAATGACTGAATCACTGTGTTTTAAAGTGCAAATTTGAAATACATTGGGGTTGTCCCAGCCTTCCCTCAAGGCTGAGTGGGAAAAGATAAATCGGGTAGGCTCATCATAGCTCAGAAGCCGCTCTTTGTCCCTCATTATCAAATCATAGGCAGACTCATCATCGGATATTTTCTCCTTGCCTTTAGCCTTAGGGTCTACCATTCTGCCCTGTTTATCTATGGAAAAATAGCCTTTGTGGGTATCTTTTACATCAATGGATTTAATATACTTTACATATGGGTCGTCAAAGAAGGTGATGTATTCGTTTAATATATTTATGTATTCTTCTTCAAAGATTTTTCCGTATTCACCATTTACTTGATTTCCCTCATCATCGTACTGTCTGTACTTGGCCACTTCATCTATGAAAAATAGTGTCAGCACCTTTATGCCTTTGTCAAAAAGGGCTTTTTCCCTTAAGGGTCACTCCATTGGTAAAGCTTATGGTGTTTTTGTAGCCGTTTATTTCAGATACCCGGTAGCCCTTATACTGCTCCATGTAGTTGGAATGGGTATACAAATCAAAACCTTCATCCACATTTCTAGCAACTCTCCTTATGCCCGTTTTTTGCTTGACTTCAAACTCTATCCTGGCCACCGGCTTCCTATTAGTGCTGACATCTATGCCCTCAAAGTAGATATATGCATTGGTGCCTGTAAAGCCCTTTACGGAAATACCCTTCACTTTGATTTTTTTCACAAGTTTCATATTGTATGCATCTAAGGCATCAAGTCGGTATATTTTATTGTATTCTTCTTTGTGGGTGGCAGAATATCTTAAAGTAAATAAAGGGTTGAACAGTTTCAAAGCTTCTTTGGTTTTCTGGCCTTCTACCGACTGAGGTTCGTCTATTATAAGGATGGGGTTGGTCTGGGCCAACACATCTATGGGCCTTCTTGTGCCGAAATCATCCAGCTCTTCATAGATTCGCCGGGCATCTTTGCCTCGGGCATTGAAGGCCTGGGAGTTTATTATCATGGCATTTATCCCAGAATCTGAGGCAAATTGGTCTATCTTGTGAAGCTGTTTGGAGTTGTAGATAAAGTATCGTATCTTTGTGCCGTATAAATCCATAAAATGATCTTCAGTTATTTGGAAAGATTTATATACACCTTCCCGAATTGCAATAGATGGCACTACTATGATGAACTTGCTCCAGCCATATGCTCTGTAAAGTTCATACATGGTCCTAATATATGTATAGGTTTTGCCGGTACCTGTTTCCATTTCGATGGTGAGATTGTACTTGCCAGCTAAACGATCAGATGGTTTTAAGCCATTTCTCAATTGAACTTTTCGTATGTTCTCCAAAACATCTTCTTCCGGTAAAATTATAGGACTATTTTTAAAGCCCGTTTCAAATAAAAGCCTTTGTTGGCCAGCTATTTCCCCCTTTACCCTACCTGTATCCAATTGAAAGTGGGAAACTTGATTTGGCTGTCCTCTAAAACAATCTACTACAGATTTTACTGCATCTATCTGAAACTGCTGCTCTTTAAATTTTATCTTCATAAAATCACCCTTTATAAAACCTTAATATCTGTATCGGGAGATATGCCTTTAAAGATTTCTTCAAGATTAATTCTGTCAGGACATGAGCTAAAAGAACTGTCTCGAAAAACTGCCTTTAAAGGTTTTGTTTTTGCAATTTCTTTTATCAATTCTTCGTCCACATTTTCATCAAAACAGGCTGCCAAGGAGTTACCTGCCACAAAGTGGACTTCTTTGCCGCAAATTTCTTTGGTCTCTATGGGAAGGGAAAGTTCCAGTCCTGCTTCCAGCATAACTTGAGTTAAAAGGTCAAGGCTTGTTCTATCTTCTTTTATATTGGATTCTAATTCGTCTAAAAGGTTTTGAGTGAGTTTATCAGGGGTGTAATATACATCTTTCATATTAGATGAGTCTACCTTATATACTCTAAAGCCGTAGTCGATATCAGCACCGGTTTCTTCCTTTATCTTTTTTCCCGCACGGCGGATGCGTTCTTTGGCTATTTCAGCTATTGTCTTAAAGCCTGCTTTGTAGGCCTCGGAGTTTTCATCACAGGGTTCCGGAAGTTGGACCATTATGTATTTGCGCTTACCGCCATCTTCGGCATTTAGCTGCATTACTGCATGGGCGGTGGTGGCAGAGCCTGCGAAGAAGTCCAAGATGATTTCATTTTCCAGGTAAAACATGTTTATTAGATATTTTAATAAGGTGGTGGGTTTTGGATAAGAAAAATAGGCATTTCCAAATAAGCCCTTCATCTCGTGGTTAGCCTGTATGTTTAGTATCCTTTCTTCAAAACCGATGTGATTTCTGTAAAGTTTAGTCCTTACTATGGGGTTGCCTTCATTGTCCACTTTGGCATAATTTTTGCAGTATACATTCCACTGATTGTCCCTGCCTTTTTTAACTACTATGTAGCCGTTTTTGATACCCCACTCTACTTTTGATTTGCTCCACATCCAGCGCCAGCCGTCGTTGTACTTTTCTTTTCGGTTGTTGGGAAAAACCAGGGTTCCATCTGGTGCCTTTATGCCAAAATCCAGGCTTTCAACATATCCTTTGCTGCCTCTGTCCAGCTTTTCTAAGTTGTAGCCCCCTCTTTCCTCGTAGTACTCATCTTTGTATTTGTAATTACCGTTGTCCACATCTATGACTTGATTTTTAAACTGGAGATTTTCTATGTTTTTGGCATAAAGGAGGATATATTCTGTTTCCACCATAAGATATTTTGAGTCATTGCCGGAGCCCTTGGATTTTCGCCAAATGAAATTTGCCACAAAATTTCTCTCACCAAAAATTTCGTCACATATCCTTCTCAGGTTGTGAACTTCGTTGTCATCAATGCTGATGAGGATTACTCCATCTTCCGACAGCAGGTTTCTGGCAAGTTTAAGCCTTGGGTAGATCATGGTGAGCCAGTCACTGTGGTATCTCCCATGGTATTCGGTGATTTGAAAAAGTCTGTTACCTTCTTGGTCCACTTGCCCTGATTTTTTGGCATATTTGGTTTTATCAAGGGTGAAGTTATCTCTGTATATAAAGTCTTTGCCGGTGTTATAAGGCGGATCTATATAGATAAATTTTATTTTGTTTAAATAGGATTCTTGAAGAAGTTTTAAGACTTCCAAATTATCCCCTTCTATAAAGAGATTTTGTGTAGTTTCCCAATTTAGGCTGTCCTCTTCCACCGGCCTTAGGGTTTTATTTGTTGGAGAGTTAGCCAAAATCAAAGCCTCTTTTTTCCCAGGCCATGTAATCTGATATCTTTCCTTGCTGCCTTCAACTATTTGACCACTTAGCTCTTGCTTTAACAGTTCAAAATCTATAGCACGGGTAATATTGCCATTTTCATCTTTGATTTCAGTTATCACATTTGGAAAGAGCTTTCCGATTTTTTCTATGTTTTCCTGGGCAATATTTTTTGTTTTCATCTTCAGTTTGTTCATAGGTTGACCCCCTCTAGGTAGTTTTGTTAAACAGCACAATTCTGTTGGTGTTTGTGCCCACTTTATTATTTTTGATTCCCCAGATATTTGATGTCTTCGTAAACTCTTGCAGGTTTACTAAAATCCCCACACAGTTAAAACCGGCCTTTATGCCAAGGGGCACCACAATTTCATCAAGCATTATTTTGCCCCTTCTTACCTCTCCCACTTCAAAAGCCACCCAACCACCTTTTTTTGTCACCCGGTAAAGCTCCAAAAACACGTCCTCCATTACATCAGACCATTCTTCAATGGTCCTGGACATGGTGATATTCTTTGCGATTTCCTGAGCATCTATGTCATTGAACCAGCACCTGAGCCAGTTGTCATTGTCATACTGGACTATGTCTAAAAAGGGCGGTGATGTTACTGTAAGGGTAATTGATTCATCGGGAATTTCTGATGTGTTTCTTGCGTCTTTTGTCAGGAACAGGCTGTCTTTGCCGGCATCATAGAGATTTTTTATTTCCTTTTCCCTTAGATTTCTCAATAGGCTTTTTGTCTTTTTAAGGATAAGCTTCTTGGTGTCTCTGTATTCCGGTTTTTGATTTCTTTTGGCATTTATCTTTATCTGTCTTTCGGGGCTTACCGCTTGGTTTGGCGGCAATGTGTACACTGAAAACGGCGAATGGCCGGTAAGCCTGTTTGTGGCCACCATTCTGATCCAAGAGTCCAGAAAATCTTCTTTGCCTTCAAGGTTTCTGCCTTTTAAATAGTCTCTCAAGGAAACTAATTCCGCTTCTGTTTTGGGATGATAAAACATGGAAATATCTATATCTGCCTTTGCATTTTTATCATGGGGGATATCTTCAAGCCTTGCTTCAACGTCTGTTAACTCTGGCACAAAAAACCTGGGCATTGTGAGAATTTTGCTGAGGGGATTTATATCATTTGATACAATTTTTCTCCCGAGAATTCCCGCTTCAATTACAGTAGTGCCCCTGCCTGAAAAGGGGTCATATACCGTATCCCCTTCTCTTGTGAGAAGTTTTATGAAAAAGCTGGGCAGC
>JAMNZY010000044.1 GCA_023622055.1 Bacillota bacterium | reverse complement strand
ACGACCGGGGGGTGCTTTAAAAGTTAGAGTTTTGCCGTCTCCATCTCGGATTACCCCCGAAACTTCTCTACCGTCAATGAAGACCTTTACATCTTGCGCGAAGTTGCTTCCACTGACGGTCACGGTTTCGCCGCCATTTACGGTAACCACGTTCGGCGTTACGCTGGAAATAACAGGCACCTTGTCTTCTTTTACCTCTAAGAATCTGACCATTACGTTCTCTTCTGAAGAGAGGCCCTGCCCAGGTGAATTTCTGATGGGGTTTATTACTGCGACAGACACATTGGTGTCAAGATACTCCTGCGGAATTTGCAAACCTTGGGAGCCACCTGGGATAATAACGAGGATTCTGCTGCCCATCTCATTGCCGGTGGTCCCGTCCATTATATTGCCGTTATCATCCATTACATATAGCTCAATGGCTGGGTTGGTATTCTTGTTTATCACCACATCATTGCCAAATCTTATAATGGGGTACGATACTTTTGTTTGACTATTTTCACCGTCCACCGTGTATCTAGATACGGTGAAATTTTTACCGTAAATTGCTATCATTAAATCCTGGGGAAGTATATATTTGCCGGCTTCGTTTGCCTTGACCACATGGATTTCATCCGGAACTACCTTCTGGACCTCCGGTTTGATTCGGCTTGGAATAAAAGTGAAGCCACGTGGCAGCACTGCCCGCTCGGTAAAAACATACACGTTTGTTTTTGTTTGGATTCTGGTTTCTGTTTCCACAACAACATCTTTTACAGGGTCATTTCCTATGTCGATGGGTGGAATCTCAACATACAACCTATCCAGATATGGGTTAAATTCAGAGCTCCTAAGGACTTTAGCTTGATTTCCGATAATTACCTTTATTTTTTTAGTTAAAGAGGTGACCTCAGCGTTGCGATATGTGCTATTTGTCAGATTGTTGTACTGTATCTCAAGTTCCCCACCGTCTTTTTCTTGAGGATCAAGATCGTAGGAACCCAAATTTAAGTCATCGATGTTCAGGCTTCCCAAATACCTACCTGTTATGGCAACCTTTGTTCCAGTGTCCGGCCCCTGGTTTGGCTGCACAGCATCGATGGTGGCGCTTCTTGCTCCCTGGATCACCGTAAATTTTTCGGAGTGAATCCACTCGCGGGTGACCTGTTCTGCAGGATCTCCACTTCCCACCTTGTTTGCAAGCACTACAAAATACTCGCCGGCAGGGATATTGGGAACTTCCACGGTAAGCATATCCGGTTCTTTTTTGCCATCCTTAATTTCTCCCGGCTGGTAGGTGGGATTTTGGCCTCGGTTGGTTGTCTTGTAGGTATCGATGCCATCTACATCCTTTAAAAAGTACACATCGTAATCGCCTAGCGTAGTGCCCGTGAAATACACACGACTACCCGGAATTCCACGGTTTGGATACATTTCAATATCATTACTAATATCAAGATCTTTTATCAGTCGGAATTGTCCATTGTACACATATAATATCTCTATGTCTACAGGATTTTCATTTCCACCAAATTCTACTTCTGCGTGTTTATGTCTTGAAGGCCAAGTTCTCCTGAGGGTTGGCTGATTTCAACAGTGTTAATATCATCAAACAAATCCTTAAACAAATCCTTGTCGATTTCCTTATATGATACACCTCTGCCATATTTAACTACAAATTCACTTTCACTGTCACAATCTACTAATAGCTTAAAATCTGCACCTTTAATGACAAGCGTATCCTCTTCAGCCTTTACTTTAGGAGTAACCGAGGTAATTGTGGGCATCTGGCCTTTGTTTCCCAAGGGAATTTCCTTGCCTTCAACCATGATTCCTGTTATGTCTTTAAGTTTTTCCCTGGCCTTTGTTTCCCAAGGGAATTTCCTTGCCTTCAACCATGATTCCTGTTATGTCTTTAAGTTTTTCCCACTGTGAGCTGGTTTTAAATTCAAAATACAGTACCCCATCAGAATCAATAGCCGGCTTGCCTAAATCTATCGGTATTCCAGAACTGATGGCCAGCACTTTGGCTCCGGATAAGTTTTTGCCGGTGATTGTTATATGCATTCCTGTTTGAACTTGGGCACTGTCAAAGTCCTTTCTTATGGTAACTTTAGTCACGGTAAAATCATTCGGATCAAAGGCAAATGCTTCTCTAAAGTCAGCTACAGGAATTGTAGTGAAAAGCAATGCAAATATTAATATCAAAGACACTATTCGCGGGTATTTCCTCATCTTCTCCCCTCCCTACTTTTCTACTACCACAAAAATGCCGGGATTATAGCTTCTAACCGTTACAGTTTTTTCAATTTGGTCTACTGAAAAGTCTTGTTCATAAAATTGTCTCGTATCAGGGTCGAATCTCAGCACTTTTAGATTGTGTCCATCGCTTTCTTTAAAGGGCATGGTAACTCTTAAACTGCTAAAGCGGACATTTTGGCCTAACACTTGGATAAATTCTGATTTGATTCTTGTCCTGCCTAGTCTTTGTCTTAAGTTTTGGGCTAAAAGAGGTTCTGCTCTGCCTAAAATTACCTCTGCTGCTTCATCACTTCTATAGTCATCAATGCCAATATCATACAGCGTAATATCTGCCCATTTGGAAAGGGTTTCAAGAGTTGAAATCCTGTCATCTCTTCTGCCGTCAAAGCGGATTTTCCTTGTCAAAACTTGTTGTCCCATTATTTCATCCAGGTTAATTTCCAAAGACCTTCTATCAGTGTAAGGTCTCTCTAAAATCAGAGTATCTTCACTTACATAGAGAGCGCTTACTACTTGACCATATCTATGTTCATCCTTGACCCTGTATTCTTCATTGGGAATATGGTTGCCTTCCTTAACTACACTTAAAGCACCGAACACTTCAAACTCATGGTCTCTGTCATTTCGCACCAGGATAGTGTAGATGCCCTGCTTCAGCTTGTTTCTGCCGCTTGGCAAATACACCCTGAGAAAGTTTTGGCCATTTTCATCTGTCCCCACCCTTACTCTGGGTGCACGAATGTCGTTGAAGTAAACTTCTACATTATCTTCATCAAAGAAGTCACCGTACAATATAATGGGTTCATCTTCATCATAGTCTTCGATAACACTACCCACTTGAATGCCGGTTATCACGGGATTTGCTGTTGTTGTAAAAGACCATTGAATTGGGTCATTGCCGCTGTTTTGGTCACCTTCATAGTAAACTATACCGGCATTTATCGTCACATTATAAGTTGTCTGAGACCTGAGGAGTTTTACAGGCACATATAGGTAAGCCTCTTTTGCCTGGCTGTCTTTAACAAAAATGTATTGAGAAATGTAGTAGTCTTTTTGTTCGGGATCTTCTATATTCTGTATAAAGTTGTCTTTAACAAAAATGTATTGAGAAATGTAGTAGTCTTTTTGTTCGGGATCTTCTATATTCTGTATAAAGTTAATGAACTCTGTGTCGATCATGGACACTTCATTTTGGCCTTCAGAATATACACTGGAAGTCATGAGTAGATTAAGGCCTAACTCTCTATCAAAGCGCAAATTGCCAAAAAAGTCATCAAAGGTGATTTTTAAAAAGTAGCGGGTTGTGCCGTCAATGGTTCTGGCATTTAGCCTTTTCTCATTTGACCATGTGTCGCCGCCGGGAGGATCTGTTGCTAAAACTGCCGGTTTGCCAAGGGGTAGGATCTTTAATCTTACATTTTCATTTGATGCCGGCAGGCGGTTATTAAAGTGTAAATATACTTTGTATTCTCCGCCCCCTGCTTTGAGGAAGTTGTTTATTACTTCTTGGTCTCTAAGTTTCACATTTAATTGGGTTAAACTTATAAACTCTATATCTTTTTTATAAACTGTATTGTAAACGGCTCTTTGGACAGTATCGACATTTTCGCCGCTGAACAGTTCCAAGGAAATGTATTCTATATCTTCGTTAAAGTTATACCCTTTTATGGAAAAGGCAGCTGTACCTTTATAGATGTCTTTTAGGTCAAATGTGCCCGGCTCTATTTTGTGAATTCCTGCAGGTTTTTCAACATTGCCGCCTACTGTAAAATACATATCAAGTCTTGGCAAAAATTGGCCGCTGCGGTTTTGTATTATACTGGGGACAGTCAGCACATAGTATTTGCCTGCATCTAGTTCAGATTCAGGATATATGAAAAATTTTGTCTTTTTGACATTGCCTTCACTATAATATTCGAAGCGAACCCTAGAAATCTTTACCGATTTATTTGGCTCATGTCCTTCGACGATAGTTATGTTTTTAAGGGAAGATATATCTCCCGCCTTGGGAATTGCCTCACCCTCTATTATCAAGACAATAGGTGTATTTGGACCGTAAGCGGAAGTCCCGATGACGGTGCAGGATTTTCCTCCTGTAGATGGATCGTCTTTTATACTGCCGGGCAACGTTCCTTCAATGTGCTGCCAAGAAAACTTTGGCTTTTCAGGAGAAGGGGCTGTCCAAAAATAAAAGTCCACATCCTTTTCAAGAGGATATCCGTTTACATCTTCTATCAGTTCTTTTTTAATAGTCAGACGATACTGGTTCAGGTTTAGCAAAGTTTCAGGCTTTATGCAAAGAGTGTTGTCGTTGATTATCTCAATCTTCCCTAAACTAATTTCCTGCCGGTACGCTTCTCCCTTTAAATCAGCTTCAGTGATGCCTACTTCAAATTCAAAGGCCTTGTCATTGTTATCTCCATCTTGCTCCACAGGCTTTGGTATGCGATAAAGTTTTGTTTTCTCAAGGAGCTTTTCATTGTCGGTGTTTTTCTCCAACTTTATTTTGCGGTCAAAAATTATATATATGGAGCCTTCCCGGGAAAGTTTAGTTCCGGAAAGGGATGTGATGTCATCATCCCCTGATGCCGAAGAAGAGTAAGCTATGATTTTGGGACTTTGACCCTCAGTTCTGGTAACAAAGCTTATGGTAATATCATCATTTATAATATTGTTTTCAAGTTTTACCGCACCTTTTGACAAAGTTAGATGGTAAAGGGTGCCGCGCCTTAAAGGGAGTTTCCCGATTTTCCCTACATCTATGCAAAGGGTTCTTTTATCTTGCAGGAGGTAAATTTCAGATGGATCATCTAGATCCAATGGGTACTTTTCGCCACCAGAATCTAAGGTGATTTTATTCTTATCAATATCAACAACTGGGTGTTTAAAAACAATTTTTATTGTAGGCTTTACTTCTACATTTGTTTGATTGTTTAAGGGATATGTTGATTCAATTATCTCTTGAGGAGAGCCCACTTGGGTTTCTCCATAAGCAACAGTTGTGTACAATGGAACTTGGGAAAAAATAACGGCTACAATCATTATTAAGGCAAGGTTTTTTCTGAATTTAATCACAAATTATACCTCCTGGCCATAAATTTCTTGTTTTTCCCTATTATACCATAAAATTGGACAAAATTTTTAAAACCCAGGCTAGTTTTACAAAAAATGTTTAAAGTCTAAAAATCAACACTGCCGCATATTTGCGGCAGTGTTAACTGAAGGCCAAAACAGGAAGGGGATTTGATTTAGGTTTTGAATTGATCTACTTTCTTGCTCAGTTCCTCTGCAAGATTGCTTAGGGTTTCTGAGTGTTTTTTTAGTTGAGTTACCGAGAACAATATCTCCTGAGAGGTAGCAGAAGTCTCCTGGGATACCGCTGATATTTCTTCCACAGACTCTTGTATAGTCCCTATCATGGATACTATGGCATCTTTTTTAATATTCATATCGCTATTTAGGGTCTCGATAGTCTCAATATTCTGTGCCAATTTTTTGATGGTGTCTGAAAGCTCTTTAAATATGTTACCAGCTTCACTTACTATGCTGTTTTGTTCATCTGCAATTTTTTTGCTGATTTCCATGGATTTTACTGCTTTATGGGATCTGTCTTGAATTGCAGTAATCAGCTTTTTGATCTGTTCAGTAGATTTTGCCGACTCATCAGCCAATTTTCGTATTTCTTCTGCAACTACTGCGAAACCGCGGCCGTGTTCACCAGAGCGGGCAGCCTCAATGCTGGCATTTAACGCTAAAAGATTTGTTTGTTCGGATATTTGTTCCACCGTATCCAGAATTATACTTATTTTTTGGGAGCTCTCATCCATATCTTTAATATTTATTTCTGCCTCTTCAAATGCTTCTTCTTCCTCTTTAGATTTTTTAAGCAGTAAATCTATTGCATCAGAACCTCGACCATTTAAATCATACACTTGGCTAAATATGTCAGTTATGGTGTTGATGGAATCTGCTACTTTCTCAATGCTTTCAGCAAGTTCCACAGTTTGCCTAGAACCTTTGTCTATATCATAGGCCTGCTCTGTTATAGCTTCAGCCACATGGTGTATTGCTTCAGATATTTCACTTATCTGGGTGTCAACACTGTCCGCAATTGAATGTAAGGATTGGGACATTTCCCGGACAGTATCTGTAGAACCTTTTGTATCTTTTACAATATCCTTTATGCTTGTCACCATAAGGTTGAAGGCATTGGTGAGATTGCCTATTTCATCTTTTGATTCTATATCTATGTTGTCAATGTTTAAATCGAAGTCAGATATTTTATTTGTAACAGCTGCCAAGCGTTCCAGGGGTCTGGAAATCCTGCTGGAAAAGATAAATCCAATTATCAGAGCAATTGCAGATAACACTATCGATAAAATCACAATATTATTGATCATATTTTTTAAAACTATATAGCCTTGCTCTACATCATAATCTACACCTACAATGCCGATAATTTCACCATTGTGAACTATGGGATGATAAGCAGATACCAATACACCATACTCCTGGCTGATATGGAGCTTATTGTTGATGAAAGCGTCTCCAGCGTAGGCCCTGTCATATTCTTCACGGGGCTTTTCCACTTCTCCAAACTCTGCCGGCTCTTCAGAACCATCTACCACATAAATGTATTCACCCGCATCATTTTTTCTGATCATGTATAGGTACTTGGAACCGGACTTTTCTCTTATGTAACTTATTTTATCCTGCATAGTTTTGTAAACATCAGTTTTTGTATCAGCTTCAGTTTTTATTTTGTCAAATTCAGAGGGATTAATGGTAGCAGAGGTTACTGCGGCCACTTCCAATGCAGTGGTTCCCAGGGTTTGAGTGAGTAAATCGTAGCTGTTTCGGATAACTAAAGACGATAAGATAAAAACTACTGAAATTACAAGGGAGAGAATTAAAACATTGATTTTAAAACTAAGTTTGTTTTGTATAAGTTTCATAGGAGCCCCCTTTTGACTAATATTTAA
>JAMNZY010000198.1 GCA_023622055.1 Bacillota bacterium | reverse complement strand
CCATTTTACCTTTCATACCAAGATTTTCATGGGGCTTGCCTCCCAAATTCTGGATATAAGTAGCTAATTTCTCTATATTACTTCTGTGCTGCTGTTGGATTCCCTGTAATTCTCTTTTTACATTTTCATCACATGCCCTAGATATGAAAATATTAAAACTCTCTACTGCCATGTATTCTCCCTGCAAAAGTTCATTTAAAGCTTTTATTGTTTCATCGTTCCTTGACATCTCCATCACCCCTGCTTTTTAAATATCTGTCATTTTTTTAGCTATGAATTCCAAAAGTTATGTTATAATATCCTATATTATAATATTCTTTATAAAATTGTATATGTTTTCCGTGGAAGCGGTGATATTAAATGGCAGAAATGATAACCCTTTTAATCTTTGCCTGTACCTTAACTATTTGCATAATAGCAGATATTCCTGTCTTAATTGCTTTGTTTTTGGGCCTTATGTATTTTATTTCTTATGCCATATATCGAAAATTTACCTTAAAAGAAATCTGTCAAATGATCTTAAATGGCATCATAGAAGCCAAAACCATTCTCATAGTATTTTCACTGATAGGAATGCTTACAGCCCTTTGGAGAGCAGGGGGGACAATTCCCTTTATCATATATCACACCCTTGCATTAATAGATTCTCGATTTTTTGTCATGTTTGCCTTTCTTTTGTGTTCAATGGTTTCCAGTTTAACGGGAACCGCCTTTGGAACAGTGGGCACCATGGGTGTAATATGCATGATCACCGGCAAAGCTTTGGGAATCTCTCCCTTCCATCTGGGAGGTGCTATTTTATCGGGGGTTTTCTTTGGCGACAGGTGTTCTCCCATGTCATCAAGTGCATTGCTGGTTTCTGAACTTACTGGAACCGATATATATACTAATATAAAGAACATGATTCGCACATCAATTGTTCCCTTTATATTTTCCGTTGCCTTTTATGCTATTACCGGGTATGTAAACACAAGCAGCATTATCTCAACTGATAGTGTAGCCATTTTTGCTGATAATTTTAATTTAAGCCCATGGGTTATATTGCCTGCCCTCATAATCGTAATCCTTGCCCTTTGCAAATACAATATCAAAGTGACAATTATATGGAGCATCATATCCGGTGTGTTTATTTGCCTGCTTTTCCAAAAAATGAGCATTTTTGAACTTGTAAGATGTTTAATAACCGGCTATCATGCGGAAAATCCAAAACTGGCTATCTTAATAGACGGCGGAGGACTTGTCTCTATGGTTAAAACTATGGCAATCATTGCAATTTCCTCATCATACTTTGGGATTTTTCGAAAGACAAAATTACTGGATGGGATAAAACTGTGGAGCAATACTATAGCAGAGCAAACCACCAATTTCGCTGCCGTGCTCATTGTTTCGACAATTACCGCAGCCCTCAGCTGTAATCAAACTCTGGCTACAATGCTGACCTACGAAATAACAAATAATCTGGTTCCCGACAGTGAACAGCTAGCTGTTTTTCTGGAAAACACAGTTATATTAATAAGTGCTCTTATCCCCTGGAGTATTGCTGCGGCATTCCCCCTTTCAACTGTAGAGGCCCCTACAAGCAGTATAATTTACGCAGTTTACTTATACGCAGTGCCTCTGTGGAACCTATTTGTTTCTTATATTAATTCGCGAAGATACAAAAGGGATGTGGCTTTTTAAGCGCAGAAAGGAGGACAAGTCATGAGAAAATACCTTGACTTCAATAATTTTATTATCTTCGATGGAGCCATGGGCACTATGCTTCAATCTCGAGGGCTGAAAGCGGGAGAATTTCCAGAAAGTTATAATTTTACCCATCCGGATATTATACGCTCCATTCACAGCGAATACGTGGCAGCAGGGGCAGATATAATCACCACCAACACTTTTGGAGCCAATCGGTACAAACTGGCAAATTCAGGACTGATTGTAAAAGACGTGGTGGCTCAGGCAGTTAAAATAGCCCGTAAAGCTGCCGGTGGAAAATTAGTGGCCCTGGATGTGGGGCCTACGGGAAAACTCATGAAACCCCACGGTGATTTATCTTTTGAAGATGCATATAGGGCTTTTTCAGAGCAAATTGTGGCAGGAGAAGCTGCTGGAGCTGATTTAATCCTCATTGAAACCATGTCAGACGTATACGAAGCTAAAGCCGCCATCCTGGCAGCTAAAGAAAATAGCAAACTTCCAGTGATATGTACCATGACTTTTCAGCAAGACGGAAGAACGCTAACGGGTACTGATGTCCTGACAATGGTGAATATTCTTCAGAGCTTGGGCCTTGACGCTTTAGGTGTTAACTGCTCCCTGGGGCCAAAGGAAATGATGGAGCTGGTGGAAGACTTAGTGCGTTACTCCAAGGTTCCGGTAATTGTTCAGCCAAATGCAGGGCTTCCTAAAATATGCAGAGGTGAAACCGTTTACGAAACAGAACCCCTAGAATTTTCCGCTTACATGAAATCAATGGCACAAATGGGCGTCACAGTGCTAGGCGGATGCTGTGGCACAACGCCAGAACATATTAGAGCTGTGAAAAAAGCCATAAGCAATTTAAAACCCGTAGAGAGAAATATTATAGATTTCACAGCCATAAGTTCTTATTCCAAAACTGTCATTTTGTCACATGGCATAAATATAGTAGGTGAAAGGATTAATCCTACGGGAAAGCCTAAGATGAAAGATGCCCTTAAAAACCAAAATTATGAATACATACTAAATGAAGCAATAAAGCAAAGGGATGCTGGAGCTCATATTATAAATGTAAATGTTGGGCTGCCGGAAATAGACGAGAGACAAGCAATGATACAGTCAGTGACAAAACTTCAAGGGGCTATCAACCTGCCTCTCATGTTTGACAGCCCTAAAGCAGAGGTTTTGGAAGCAGCTTGCAGAATTTATAATGGAAGGCCCATAATAAACTCGGTAAATGGCAAGGAAAGTTCTATGAGAGACATCTTCCCAATAGCCAAAAAATATGGGGCATGTGTAATTGCCATGACTTTGGACGAAACAGGCATTCCCAAAACTGCAGAAGAAAGGCTTAAAATAGCAGAAAAAATCATGGAAAGGGCAAAATTGTACGGCATTGATAAAAAGGATATAATCGTCGACTGTCTAGTCCTTGCCTCTTCAGCTGAACAGGAAGCTGCTCCCGAAACCCTTAAGGCCTTACGGCTTATCAAGGAGAAATTGGGAGTTTTGACAGTTCTCGGTATTAGCAATATTTCTTTTGGATTGCCAAATAGGCCATTGCTAAACAGAACTTTTCTGGCAGCTGCCCTGGGGGCTGGACTTGATATGCCAATTATTAACCCATTGGACTTGGAAATGGTTAAAACAGTAGATGCCTTTAATGTGCTGGCAGGTCATGATAAAAATGCTGACTATTATATCAGCACCTATTCAAAACCTGGAGAAACTGACATTTCCACCATTGAAAAATATGTAAAGGTTGATTTAAAGTCTATTATCAGGAACGGTTTGACAGAAAAAGTCAGGCCTGCCATAGAAGAACTGTTAAAGGACAAAAAGCCCATGGAAATTGTAGATGATGTACTAATACCCGCCTTAGATGAAGTGGGCAAAAAATTTGAAACAGGTGAAATCTTCTTGCCCCAACTAATAATGTCTGCTGAAGCTGCTAAAACTGCTTTTCAAATAGTAAATTCATATGTCAAAAATACCGAGGGCCAAAACTCCTCTTTTATGAAAGGCAAGATAATACTGGCCACCGTCAAAGGTGATATTCACGAAATTGGAAAAAATATTGTCAAATCCATGCTTGAAAACTATGGATATGAAGTAGTTGACCTGGGAGTTGATGTGCCAGAATATAAAATAGTGGCTAAAATTAAAGATGAAAATATCCGCCTGGTTGGCTTAAGTGCCCTCATGACCAGTTCCTTAAAAAGCATGGAAGACACCATTAAAGCAATAAGACTTACTGGTGTTGATTGTAAAGTCATGGTTGGCGGGGCTGTACTAAATGCAGATTATGCCAACATGGTCGGTGCCGATTACTACGGAAAAGATGCCCGGGAGGCTGTAAAAATAGCACAGAATGTTTTTCAAAGCTAGACAGTGCTTGCTTTACGTCTCTGCCATTAGCCCAAATGTCAGAATTCCGACACTACTCATGGCAGACCCAATAGAAAACCAAGGGGAAATATGGCGATACAGAAAAGACGGAACACTCCCCTGGCAGAGAGTCTATCGAAGCACCAATACCTCTCAAGGTCCTGTCCTTGCAGGTTTTAGATACATGATTACTCATAGGCCTTTAGGAGGCAGCCCCGCTCTTTATGCTGCAGAAGCAGGCGAAAGAGTGCGGGTATTAAAATCCACCAACGGAGTTAATTGGCGCATTTTAGAGGACACCGTTCTGCAAGGCTCTTCATCAAGGGCAATGGTAACCCACAACGGCAAAATATATATTGCTACTCGAGATGAACTTGAGGAAAATCCAATGCCGCTGCTATACAGCAGTAAGGATCCTGAATTTTATCCATGGGAACCAGTTATAAGCAACGTGGAAGGCTTCGATCCAGATAAAAACCCCAAGGGTTCCATATGGAATATGGCGGTTTTTAATAACAGGATATATCTAAGTACAAGTTATGAAGATAGAATTCAAGTCTGGAGGACAAACGATGAAGAGCCGCGATTAAATGACTGGACCCTTGTGGTCGATGGATTTGAAAATCCCTTAAATACATCTACTTTAGCAATGGGAGTATTTAAAGATCATCTATACATTAGTGGAACCAAACCACTGCCATTGTCTTACTTTATCCCCCAAGGATTTGATCTAATAAGAATTGATAAAGAGGACAACTGGGAGACAGTAGTGGGAGGAAGGTCTCTTATTCCGTTAGGGACAATAATAGAAGAGGAAGCTGGAAGCTTTCCAAGTCTCTGGTCTGGATTCAGCAATCCCTTCAATGTATATGGGTGGCAGATTCAAGAATATAAAGACAGACTTTTAATTAGCACCTTTGACGATTCCACCAATATGGAAGTGATACTGACAACTTTGCTTGAAAACAGAGTTGCTTTAGCAGAGCTTATAGGGGAAAAAGTAACAAATATATTGATTACAGTATATAGAGCTGTAGTGGAAATATTAACAGCTATTAAATATCCTAGGGGATTTGACCTATATATCTGAAGACGGGGTTAATTTCAAATCTGTATTTTTGAATGGCCTAAATAATCCACATAACTATGGTGGCAGAATCCTCTTCGTAGACAGTAATGATCATCTGTACATTGGAACAGCAAATCCCTTTGAAGGCTGTGAAGTTTGGCGAACGGATAGTATTCCAGACACAACACTTGAGCCTTGCAATGAAAACCACTATAAGGAATTACAGCAAGTTAGAGAACTA
>JAMNZY010000022.1 GCA_023622055.1 Bacillota bacterium | reverse complement strand
AAGCGGCTTTCGCTGATAAAACAGCCTTCACTGACGATATTACTAAAGCTCAAGAATTGATAAGCGAAGCTGTAAAGAACCACGACATCAAAAATTTGTGGTATGCTCATCAGGTGTTACACAACCTCGATTATTGGGTGCTGAACTACCCTATCCAATATCCCAAAGGTACTGCTGCCCCACCCGATTGGAAGGGTGTGGAGACGTATTTTGGTGTTACAAAAACACTCAAAGGTTTTTATCAGACGGCACTTGAAGGATATATTTATGATGAACAAACAGGAAGGTATATTAACAAAACTACTGGTGTTTGGTATGTCGTTAAGGACGGATACAAGGTTATACCACCCGAAGAATATTTTGACCCCGATAAAGTAGGCATACCCAGCGGTATAAATATTTCAAACCGTCCCAATGATGTGTGGGAGCTAAAAGAGATACGAGAGATAACTGTTAAATCAGGAGATACGTTGGTTGACATTATCAACCCGTACTTTATGAATGAACATTTCAGAATGGATTATGAATGGTATGCCAAACAAGTTCTGGAACTTAACAACATTGCTGACCCCCACTTTATCAAAGCGGGAGATACATTAAAAATACCAATTTATATCGATAAAGAAGCTAAGTAGTTGCTCGTTTATCGTTTTGATAACAGAGCTTGACATCCCATAAGCGTTAAAGAAAATCGGCAAATATACAAAACAGGAGGATGCAGTATGTTTTTGCCAAAAGAAATACCGAACGTTAAAGTTCCCCCTATCAAGTGTCAGGGCATAAAAACAAAGCTCGTTAATTTTATTGCAACTAATATTTCGTGGAGTGGTAGAGGACGCTGGATTGAACCGTTTTTAGGTTCTGGAGTAGTGTTATTTAACATAGCTCCTGAACGTGCTCTAGTATCAGATACCAATGTTCATATAATCAACTTCTACAAGCAAGTACAGAAAGGAAACATTACTCCAGAAGTCGTAAGGGAATATTTAACTGATGCTGGAGAGCAACTTCTTCTAAGAGGAGAAGACTACTACTATGAGGTTAGAGAAAGGTTTAATAGGGGTGGAGATGCTCTCGATTTTCTTTTCTTAAGCCGAGCTTGTTTCAATGGGGTGATGAGATTCAATAAACAAGGAGAATTTAATGTCCCTTTTTGTAAGAAACCGGATAGATTTAGACCAGCCTATATTACAAAAATTGTTAACCAAGTTAAATGGATTGCTGAGATAATGAGGAATCGTGATTGGGTATTTGAAGCCTGCGATTGGCGAGAAACATTAAGTAAGTGCACCGAAGACGACTTTGTCTATTTAGACCCACCCTATATTGGACGTCATACTGATTATTACAACTCATGGACTGAAGACGATGCTGAGGAGCTTGCCAAGATAGCCAGAGAACTACCATGTGGTTTTGCACTCTCGATGTGGAAGGAGAACAAATACCGCCACAACTTACATCTTGAAACATACTGGTCAGGTAATTGCGTAAGAACCTTCTCTCACTTCTATCATGTAGGCTCGACAGAAGATTTACGCAATGGCATGATAGAAGCTTTGGCCATAAAGCCAGGTTTTGAAGTGGAGGACTTTCCTAATTCCAGAGCAGAGACAAGAAATAGCCGTTAGGTTTTAGGATTGTTTTTCCTCCACTCGAAATAGCTTTCAAGGTCATGATATGGTGGTTCTTTAAGTCCGAGACGCTCCGCATCTTCTTTTCTCATATAGTTAATCCAATAGTCCTCAAAGACTTCTACGCCATATTGTGCAAATGGACCTGTTCCGTTTCGTATGTCATCAAGTGATGTTACAGAGCCGATATTAGCGGTATTCCCACTACCTGGTGTATACGATGCCAGCTTATATTTTTCATGAAGGTGAACTTCAAAGTCACTACAGATAGTTGGAATCTTATCTATCTCTTCTAATGTATATTTTCGCTCCTCAGTAATTCCTTCAGCACGTGTATAAATGATACACAGACACCAATGGGACATGTAGCTTTTGTATGGAAGGGTACTGTATTGGGTAGACTCTTGGTCTCTCATATAACCCCGGTAAGTTCCGAGCGTAAATTTTGTTCTGTTTCCATCACGATAACCAGATTTTATATCTAGAGCTACCCACTTATCGCCACTGTTTAAGGCTTCTCCACGTAAAGAGAAATCAGGATATTTGTTCTGGGCAGGCGCAGGAAGAACCTCTAAACTGTACTCTTTTGCAAAGTCATATATAATAGGCGTAATATAGAGTTCAAAAACCTTTGAAAGGAGTTTTGTATCCTGCGATACAATGTAAATATTCTTTTTAGAGTCAATCAATCCCTTTATGTCCCAATTCTCAAACGCTTGGCGTACTCTATCTCTTAATACATACAGAATATTAGACATGCATCTCCACTCTCCCGAAAAAATTCGTGATAATTACCATAAAAAACCAAATAGCCCTCTTTAAAGTTGCTAGGGCTTATCTCATAATTATACCATAGGAGGTGATATTTGTGAATAACCTACTTACGGTCAAGGAAGCCGCAGAAATTCTCGGAATATCACCCATTGCGGTTGCAAACCTCCTTCGAGATAAGAAACTGCCGGGTTTCAAACAGCGAACACCAGTAGGAGAGCAATGGTTTATAGAACGGGAAGATGTCGCCATTTACGGTGCGATACTCGCTATGCGCAATCTATTGCAAAAGAAGGCAAAAATGCAACCCGTGGAAGAAGGTGTCCCCTTGTGACTAAAGCTGTAGGTTACATTAGAGTAAGTACGGAAGAACAAACCCAGCATGGTTACTCTCTTGAAGCTCAGGCACAAGCAATTAAGAAATACTGTGAGCTTCAGGGATGGGAGCTTGTAAGGATTTACCGAGATGACGGTTACAGCGGTGCTTCTATGGAAAGGCCAGACTTGCAACAGCTTCTTGAAGATGTTTATTTAAGAAAATTCGATGTGGTAGTAGTCTGGAAACTCGACAGATTAAGCCGTAACTTAAAAGATACTCTCTACCTCCTCGATGATGCCTTAGAAAAGAACGGGATAGGCTTCACCAGCATACAGGAGCAATTTGATACTACTACCCCTATCGGTAAAGCGGTCATGCAAATCATTGCAGTATTCGCTCAACTAGAAAGAGAAATGATTACCGAAAGAATGAAAATGGGAAAGTATCAAAAAGCTCGATTAGGTCAGTTCCCGGGTGGTCATGTCCTATACGGTTATAGGAAAAATCCATTGACGGGAGAATTTGAGATTAACGAGGAAGAGGCAAGAATCGTCAGGCTTATTTATCACTGGTACGTGTACGGCGATGAAAGCGGCCAACCATTGGGTATGGAAGCTATTGCTGATAAGTTAACAAATATGGGCATCCTACCTCCCTCTGCTGTCCGTGGAGTTCGGGTAGGAGTCAGAGGCAAGAGAGGTCAAAAAGGTGAATATGTAAAACATTGGTCAAACGCTACTGTAAGGCAGATTCTTACTCATCAAGCCTACATAGGAAAAAATTACTTCGGTCGTGACGGAAAAAATGCCGAACCTGAATATACTAAAGATGATTGGATTCCCATTCCTTTTCCGCAGATTGTTGATGACCACATTCACCAATTAGCGCAGGAACGCAGGAAACGTGCTAAATTCTGGCAACGCAAACATGAAACGCCATTGCTTACTAGCATTATTCATTGCGGTGTATGCGGATTACAATTTAGAGGAACTTACGACCATGGGAAGACAGCAGTTTACTCCTGTTACGGCAGGCTTAAACCGGGATTTCGCAGGGTTACCCTTGAAAAATGGCGACAGATAAAGGAAAAGTGCCTTCCCATGGGGAATTCTTAACGGGGACAGCATCCCAAGGACACCCCGAAGGAGGCACCTTTCTGGTGAGTATATATTCGACACAGGCAACCACGAATTCCTGCCGGATTTCCT
>JAMNZY010000100.1 GCA_023622055.1 Bacillota bacterium | reverse complement strand
CAGTTGGCTTTTGCTTTCGCCTTTTAAGAGGATTTTTATAATATCCCTTTCCGCTTTTGTTTTACACAAAGGTGCTATGGCCTTCCAATTGCCCCAGAGTTCTTCTATTTTTCTTTTCCTCTCTTTTTCATCCCTTCTGTCTCCAGGGGCAATAGTGGTAAAATATAGCTTCAGTGCGCCTTTGTAATGTTTCCTGATAATCCTTTCAGCTAAAATCTCTTCAGGATTTGTTATGCTGCCAAAGCGCTGATCGTCAAAGTAGTTGGGAAAACCATAGCGGCTAATTTCATCTATGCGCTGCAGGATGGATTCCTTTTGATTTAAAGGGATTTTTCTCACTGTAATGTGAAAGTGATTTCCTCTCAAAATGGCCGGAGATACAAAGTCATCGGCAAAGCCCATGAAAGTCAGCTTAACATTTGGCATGCGAAAAGAAAGGTCATATTCTTTCGGCACGGAAATATACTGATATGTTACTGCATGCCTGTCTTTACGGCCTCCGCAGCCTATTTTTGCCATGGGCATCATATTTTGCCTTGCTATGGCAAGAAGTGCGTCCATAGTATTCCAGTGCCGCTTTTCTAAAAGGTATATGCGATAAGGGCCATCATCTTGAAGTTTTAAATCTATAAGTTCTCTTACGACGAAGTCTTCTGGGATTACTTTGATTTTCAATGTTATTCATTCCTTTTTGTATTAGTTAGTCATCCTAAAAACTTTTCTTTGATAATATTTCCAAATTCCAATATATCGCCCAGGTTTTTTTGTAAAATAGCATATACAGTTTCTCTCTCAACCATTTTGATACTTCCTTCCTTTCTCTTCGAGCCTTTTTAATGCCTGCTCGTGATACAAGTCATAAAAATACTTCATATCGAAATATGCTCTCCGCTTTTTGACTTCAAAGGATACCCTTCTATCAGTGTCTTTATCCAGAATAATTTCTTTATTTAGCATTACTTGATGAATGAAATACAAATCGGCATTTTCTAAGTCAACAATATCTACTTTTGTCTTTAATAAGTCTTCCAAATCATTTGCAAGTTCGAGTTTTCTATCAAAACGATAATACAGAGATAATCCCTCAACAAATAATACAGCAATATCTATGTCGCTATTTTTTGTTGTTTTTCCCTTTGCAACTGATCCAAATAAATATACCGTTGATATATCATCTTTGTTTGTAAAATATGACTGTATCTTTCCAATACAATCTCTTTTATTCATAATAATACTCCTTATATCAAAGTTTCTACTATGAGTATACCTTATTTGAATAATATTTTAAATATACTATATAGTCTTCGAGCTTTTTGGAAAGAAGTTGATAAATTAACTATAAAAATATCTGGACATTAGCACCTTAAAACTGATAAACTATAGTATGTGCAAAAATTTTTTAAACTAGAAGGGTGAGGAAAATTTTTAAGGAAAAGATAAACAAGGTTAGGTTTTTTGCTGTCATTTTGGTTGTTGCTCTGATGCTAAACTTTATATTGGCATCTTGCGGTAATCAAGGAGCAGATGGCCAGGTAGTAGCTAGGGTAAACAATGAAAAGATTACAAAAGGTGAGCTTTATGACTATCTAGTCAAGGAAAATGGTCAGACAGCCCTTAACGTATTGATTGCCAATAAAATCATCGACCTGGAAGCTAAAAAACAAAACATAAAAGTTGCCAAGGACGAAGTTGAAGAGGAATTAGACAAAATTGCAGAGCCTTATGGAGGCCGGGAAGTTTTTGAACAGTTTATTGCAATGTATGGCTCCTCACTGGATGATATAAGGGAAAATATTGAAGCTAATATTAAAATTGAAAAGCTGGTAGGTTCTGATGTGGAAATTACAGAAGAGGAAATGAAAACTTACTTTGAAGAAAATAAGGAAGACTTTGGTGAGAAAGAGCAGGTAAAAGCCAGCCATATTTTAGTGGACAGTGAGGAAAAGGCTAAAGAAGTAAAGGAAAAACTAGATGCTGGTGAGGACTTTGCAACTTTAGCCAAGGAATACTCAACTGATACTTCAAACAATGAACAAGGTGGAGACCTGGGATATTTTGCGAGAGGAGTAATGGTGCAAGAGTTTGAGGATGCTGCTTTTTCAATGGATATTGGCCAAATTAGCGATCCGGTGAAAACAGATTTTGGCTACCACATAATAAAAGTTGAAGATAAAAAGCCGGCAAAAGCGGCAACATTTGAAGAAAGCAAAGATGAAATAAGAGAAATTCTATTCCAGGAAAAGTTGCCTGCAGTATATCAGAATTGGATTCAGGAAAAATTTAATGAGTATGAAATCGAAATCCTTTTAAATCAATAAAGGTACACGAAATTTTAAGCCTTCAGTGAGTTGTTTCACTGAAGGCTTTTACGTTGGTTATTTCAGAATCTCTCATCCATTTTTATTGCTTGTGTTTTGCAGGTGTTCCTGCACACTCCACAGCCGTAACATTTGTCTGGATTAATATAACACTTGACGTCAGCTGTTGAGTATTCTATTGCTCCAAATTGGCAAAAGCTCATGCAGCTGCGGCATCCTACGCATAAATCTATGTCTATGTGGGCTAAATACTCTGATTTAAACATTATCTCTGTTAAATCGGAGCTTACCTGAAACCTATATGCTAAACAATCTCTATCGCAATTACATATTGCACCGATAAAAGGTGTCTTAAAAGTCCAAATGGAATGAACCAGGCCTTGCCTGTCAAAAGCCCTGAGAATGTCTTTTGCTTGTGAAGGGGTAAGGACCTCAAAATTAATGCCTGAAACAAAGTTTTTGATATAGACTTGACGGCCTGGGTCATTTAGTAATTCTAGGGAATAGTGCTCCATGATTTCATACCACTTTTTGCCTTCTCCGTGTTTTGTGCAAAATTCACACAAAGGTATCACTCCGTAATATAATGGACTCCAATAACAATCATGCATTTTATTGGCTTTTTTTAACCTGTTTTAATTTATATCTTTTTTGTGGTCTGCCGACTTTCCCGTATTTATAACTTACCTCTACTTTATTTTTGCTCTCCATATGTTGTAAGTATCTATGCACAGTTTGATAGGCTAGCCCGGTGCCGTTGGCTATATTATTGATGGAATAATATGATTCAGAGCTTCTCATGTATTCTTCTATGATTTCAAGTGTTTCTGGTGAAATTCCTTTAGTATAATCATCAAATGCCATGTTGACTGCTCTTATGGATTCCTTTAACCTTAAATGAACTTTTATCCTGGAAATTATATCAGGAGCTTTTATTGGTTTTAATGCAAAATCACTAGCTCCTACTTTCAAAAATTGGTTTGCAACTTTTTGATTTTCTTCCACTGTTAAGACAATTATAGGGACTTGGTCATCTAGTTTTCGTATTTCCTTAACACCATCCATACCATTTATAACAGGCATGTAATAGTCGATTAGAATCACATCTGGTTCTTCCTTTTTTACTAGTTCTAGACCTTCCATTACATTTTTTGCTGTAACAGGAATCCAATTTTGATATTCACATATAGCAGACATGGCAAATAATATTTCTCTATCATCATCAATAACTAAAATCTTTTTGCTCATTAATAATATTCCCCTTAGGTAATATTATTTTTAACGTTGTGCCCACTCCATACTCACTACTAAGCTGTATTTGCCCATGGTGAGTTTTAATCACATCATCAATAAAACTTAAACCCAGGCCCGTAGATTCGCTTTGGCTAAACCCTCTCTTCCTAACCTTTTCTAATAATTCTTCTCTTATCCCTTTACCATTATCTTGTATTTTGATGAATACTCTGTCACCATCAGAATAGACGTGAATATGAATACTGCCATTACCATTATCCAATGCATTGTATGAGTTTTCCAGCGCCATTATCCAATGCATTGTATGAGTTTTCCAGCGCATTTATAATTGCCCGTGAAAGTCTAATTTTGTTAGCATGAATAAACACATCTTTAGCTTCATTGTTATATGTGACATTTGCAGCATATGGCAAAGGTGATATATTTGAAAGCACATATTCAAATAATTCACTTGTGCTTATGGGATTTTTCTTGTTTTCATATAGTATTTCAGAAATCATATCACTTAATCTGTCTATAGAAGACTCAATTCTAGATAAATATGATTTTGCTTTTTCGTCTTCCTCCATTAACTTTAATACACTGGTTAAAGCCTGTATTGATGTCAGAGGTGTTTTTAGGTCGTGTACTAGATTTTTTAGCTCAATATAGTTTCTCGCCTGCAGTGCCTGCATCCTGGCTTCATTCAGTTGTCTTTGGACTTTTCTATTTTTTTCCATTGCAAGCAAAATTTTATGTTCATCATTGACTAATTTGCTGACGACAATAGCATTAAATGTAAAAAGAACAAAGAACATTATCGAGAAGAAGGTGAGAGCTTCAACGCCATTTATAATGCTTGCTACAGCTTTTATGTCTTGAGAAGTTTCTCCTCTGCCGAATTTAAATCTTGAAATATGAGGTATAACATCTAACCATTGAGCTCCCATTAGAAACAATATTATTATAAAAGCTTTTTTTAAGAAGGAAATCTTGGAATAATTCATCTTTTCAAGGTAGATTATTGAAAACATTGTAATAAAAGCAGGTACACCCAAATCATATTTAATTCCGTGAATGGTATTAATTGCAGAATACACTAAAGGTATTATGACCAATGCGATAAGGCCTTTTACGTGGGGCAAGCTTTTCCCTTTAACTTTTATATCTGTAGATTCAGCAATGATAAAGGTGCCTAAGTAATGGGGAAGGCCTCTAAAGCTGTTTAATAAGACTAATCTAATTGCTGCCAGCATTAACATTCCTTGATCGTTATTTTCTAGACTCTTGTATAGAAAATCGTAAATTTTGAAATTGTGAACATTGATTAACATTGGAGCTGAAACACCAAGTAAGATCAGCAATATGCCTATTGATAGACTCTTCTTATCTAAATGCACTAAAATTTTCTTATCAGTCATAAGGAACCCTTGTCCTTTTTCTAAATATAATCAAACATATAAGTGTTAATACCACCACCAGTATTATCAAATTGGTGGGATACTTGTATGTATAATAGATGTTTCCTTCGCCTAACTTAAATGGAGAACTGGGATCTATTTTTAGACCATAGCTATGAGCTAATTCCAATACATTTAGAAGGTGTATAACCGGAATATTTTTAGAATTAAACAGCTGCACCAAACCGGTGTTATCTGTTGGTTTGAATCTTTGATTTGTAATTAATCCAGGAGGTGTATGGGCAATATCTGCAGTTTCACCAAAGGAGACTAAATTGCCTCCAACGTTTACAAAACAACGAATTTCTTGCTGGTCTCTACTGTAGATTTCGTATCTTATCTGTATATTTTTATTTAAATCCTCCTCCAGTATAAATTCTTTTCCACTTTTCTTTAATCTTTCAACTATAGGCTTTACATCTTTTTCATTCATATCTTTGCCTATATCCTTTGCTCCACCAATTGAAAATGCCACAGATTTATGTGATATCAAACCTTTATTATATAAGTGTTCCTCCATGTCTAAATAGGTAAATTCTAAATTATTGCCTCCCCAAGTAGAGGACCCTATAGAACTTATAATGACGGGCTCTAGTTTTAAAACCTCAGAAGCCGATAAAACTGCAATGTTTAATGCCGGAAATGAACTGGAAAAATTAACTGCAATTTTATCTCCTGCTTTAAGGCCCCCTTGCTTCATTAAATGTACAATTACTGCTGCAAAATTTGGATTTGCAGATGTTCTTTTAGCTTCTAAAGACCCCAAGGTAGTAGTAATTCCATTGAATTCAACACCTATAATACCTGTATCGTTCTTATCGTATTCTAAATCAATTTCAATGCCTCTTCTGAGTTTTTCTTCTCTAATTTCCTTTAAACACTGCTCCATGAGTTTTGCAGCCTCATACTTTTCATCATACCAAGGATCTTTTACTAATTTTTTGTTGTTCTCTATGATATTTATAAATAATAGCAAAATTATAGATAGTATTAAGATGAATATATCTTGTTTTTTTAGTCTGTTTTTCATGACATATCACTACTTACTTTACTACTATGTATATCAATTTAACTAATGAGGCCACCAATATCATGGAAGAAACTGTTTTTAAAAAGCCTTGACCATCAATATCTCGTGCTATTATACTCGGAATAATATATCCTATGGGCGTTGTTGTAAAAAGTGCTCGAAGGGGCAGATGACTTATACAGCTTTGCGCAAGGAATTTTACAATAAAGCTTATCAATATTAAAAGGCCAAATTTTCTCCTGCCATAAAGTATTGTATAATTTGATATCGTGTTTACAATCACTAATGAAATTAAACTTAATATCAATGTTGCTATAATCCGAGATGGCTGGTCTAAATACAAAGCAATATAACCTGGTACAATTATGCCTCCAGGAGATATATCTGTAATTTCATAATATATCAAACTTAGGACTACGCCTAAAATTACTACATCATACAACTGCATCACCAATTTCCTCTATATATTTCAAGATCCGTTCACCATTTCCTACAATATTTCCTATTGCAAATATTACAGAGTTCTTCTCTAAGTAATCTACATTCATATTGTCAATTTTACTGATAACTCGAATCTTTTCCTTGTCAAAACCTTTTCTGCAAATGTATTTCCTCATTAGCCCTTTATAATCTCCGGTTATCCAAACTTTATCTGGCTTAATATATTCAACGATTTCTATATGTTGTTTTACCCTATATGGTCTATCTCTTCTATTATTAACTAAAAGTATGAGTTCCTTATTTTCGAATACTCCTTGAGCTCTTAGTTCATTATAAATAATTTTTATGGAGTCAGGGTCATTTATGGCAAATCCGTTGATAAATTGTACAATATTTTTACCCTTGGTGGATATTTGATATATTTTTAAAACCCCGGGGTCTTTTTTGTATTTTTTCATCCTCTCTAATGCTGATTTTTTATCAACACCAAATAGTTTACAAATCTCCAAGGCTATTTCCACATTTTCTTTAAAATCTATTCCCAAATCCTCGTCAAGTTTTTCTGCCAATAATACTTTTGTATTTCGTTGTCTTCCAAGCTCTGTATAGTAGTCTAAAAATTTTTCTTCCCCTATTATGAAGTAACCGTTTTGTGGCATTACATTTCCAAGAGCTATGGCCACATTTTCAAGGGTGGGCCCCATCTCTTCTAAATGGTCTCTCCGAACATTTGTTACTATACTGATATCTGCCTTTAAAATTTTATTTTGAGTTATGTGTTGAAGCTCCGGTTTCACAGCCATACACTCTATGATGGCAATATCCGCCTGTTGCTTTGCCGCTTGTTTTAAGACCTTTATTTGCTCTTTAATATTTGGCCTGGATTTTCTAACAATTGACCTTTCCACACCATCTACGTCTATAATCATTGGTCTTGTGCCTGTGGTTTTACAAAAGATTTTATGTTCTCCGCTTCTTAACCCGGCTTCTATTAACCTGGATGTGGAAGATTTGCCTCGAGTTCCATTTACATGAATAAGGTGTTTAATTTTTCGCCGATTCTTATCATTTTGATAGGCCTCATAGAACAAATACAGTATGTATATTAATATAATTATATAATCCATAGCAAACCGCCTATATTTTTATATAATTATATATCATTTTTGTCCAATATTGCCAAAATTTCAGTGTTTGACCGGTATAGTTACTCAACAGGATTTAAAAAATGTCCTATGCCTAAAGTAGTGATTTCATCGTATTCAGGTATATTTTCTATAACTATCGGTTTGCTCACATACTCTTCTGAATATGCCTTTGTTAGCTCATTTATTGCAGTCAAGTGTCTTCCAACTCGCTCTTCTAAAGGATGGCCATTTTCATCGAAGGGAACGAATAATCTGCCTAGTTTTGCCGCTTTTACATAAAATTTATCTTTTCCTGTCAATACTAAATTCTCATCGGTCTTTCCCCGCAACCTTCCTTGTGAAGGATTTGCAGTTTCCATAAGTACGGCAATGGTATCTGTATGATCTCCTAATTCCCTGTGTGTCAATCCACGAAGGTTAGTTGGAGACGGCTCTAATCCTATTTCTATTCCTCTTAATTGTAGGTTTATAACGGTTTTAGAGGCTATAGGCATAGCTCTCTCGTGGGCAACAACGGCATTTATTACAGGGTATTCCGGTGATGCTTCATGCAAATCTACAGTTAAATCAATTCCTTCTTTTTTTATAAGTTGTGTAATGCCGTAACATACCTTCTCTGTTAGTGTTCCATCTGGTCTACCTGGAAAGCCTCTATTTAAGTTTCTGGTCTCACTACCAGATAGCCGTTGCCCCGATGATGCGTGTATATATACATCCGGATCTGGCCATTGGTCTATTGGATTTGTAGCTCTTGAACCAAATCTAAACCATCTTTTACCGTGGGGTGTGTCGATAAAGAACTTCTGAGGTGCTCCTTCTTGAGGATCATTGTGAGTAAAGCCGCTATTGTTAGCTCTTGGAATCACATACAATGTTCCTGCTTTTACTGAAGCATTTTCAATTAGCAGAATAGCTGACATATATCCTGAAGGTTCATTTGGATGAGTTCCACCTAAGATTAATGCCTTTCCCCCTGGCTTTTCTCCTTCAAAAACATATATTTCAGTATCTCCATTTGTCCCTTTCAACCCTGGGAAATAGTCACTTAGCATTTTTACTTCAGAAACTCCACTACCTGGAACAATTGGTTCCGCCGCATGCATGGCTGAATATGATTTGCCTGAAATAAAAGCACAAAATAAGGAAATAACTAGAAAAAATATTGCTGTAACCTTTTTAGATTTTTTCATCAGATTCACTCCTTATTTGCTATTTAATCATTAAAACTCGCAACAACAGCGGTATTATCACTAATGCGTTATTGGCCTGTTTTTTTATATCATCTTCATCAAACAAATTCCATATGGTAAAAATCAGCACTAATAACACTAAAATTCTATATATTAACGTCATTGTAACCACCTTTCACTAAAAAATTATGGAGCCTATGGGTTTTGCAAATATTACAAACAACAGTCCCCAAATCAGAATTGCCACTGCTGGCACTAAGCATTTTTTTAACACTTTAAAATAGTTTTGTTCACCGACCACTTGCGCTGCAAATATACCTGCCAATGCAGTTGGAGGAACCAAATCTCCTAAACCAGCTATTAATGAAAGGGAAGCAGTGGTAATTATTTCATTTTTCCCTAATAGTGCAAGTACAAATGGCACTCCTAATATTGAAGCAGAACCAAAGGCAGATACTGCTCCAAATGCCGGAATTGCAACAGCTATTCCTAAGTACAACAATACTGACGGTAAACTTAGGGAATTTATAACAATAAAACCTCTGACTCCTGTTAGGGTCATAATTTGAATAAACATGCCTACACCCATTAATATACCTAAAACTGGTAGCGCACTGTTAATTGCCTCTTTTGTAGCTTTTATGATATTCACTCTTTTGCCGGTAATCAAACCTGCTATGCTTCCTATAACGAATATCGGCGGCATGCCCAAATCCGGCACTATAGTGGGCAATAATTTACTTGATACCATTAAAACCAATACCAATAGAATTGGTAAAAAAACTATTATTCCACCATTGTCTTCCATTAATATATTTGAACCAAAGTCTGTTCCTTGCGCTTTTGATGTTATATTCATATTTGTTATGCTGTCATAGTCGAAATCTTTTACATGTCTCAATCCCAAAAATAAAACAGTAAATATGGCCAAAGGAATGGTCAATAATAGTAATGGAACGGTAAATCCCACATATGGCAGGTCAATGCCTCCACCGATAATCATAGCAGGTACATTTACCGGAGGCGCTATCATCCCTAAAATTCCGCCTATAGCTATTATGGCACCAGTTTTGTCCCTGGGTATTCCCAATGTCATCAGCACAGGGGCCACAAGAGCTCCTGCACTTAAAACAGCCGCTGTTGAAGAACCTGTTATCATTCCTGGAAACATGACAATTAACATTAAAAATATCAACATCAGCACAGGCTTTTTGTGAAACTTCTTTATAATGAGAGAATTTAATGTATGTAAAGCTCCGGATTCCTGAACAACTTTCATAAATATCATAGCTGTAGCGATAATCAAAATTGTATCAATATATGCAAATGTACCTTCTATCAATTGATCTATTGGTACACCATATCCACCTACAATTGCTCCAGATATTGCAGCTAACACCATGGCTATACTGACAGGTAATTTAAACAAAAAACAGCTTACCATAAAAATTGAAATCATGATTATAAAAAGTATAAATTCTGTTTGCAATTTTATACCCCCTCTGGTATGTGCTAGCTCATATGGCACTTCATAACTTGCATTATTTTTGTTTTTAAAACAGCAGATTCTCCAAAATGGAGAATCGCACTTTAAATTAATTAAATGGATTGTTTATTTTTCACCAAATAATTTTT
>JAMNZY010000014.1 GCA_023622055.1 Bacillota bacterium | reverse complement strand
ATAGGGGTTTGGCGGCCTCCTCTTGGCTTTATTCAACGAGATCCATGCATAAGGGTTTCGTGTAATATTATACCTTTAATAACAAGTTTTTTGCAAGGTTAGTCCCTTATGAGGGAATTGGGTTTTAGAGCTGTAAAAAAACCCTGTAACAAAAAATTCGGTTTAGCCGTACATAAAAAAGCTGCTTAGATTTATTCGTGTTTGTTGAGTAATTGGTTTTTTGCATTAATTGCCGCTCCTATAACCCCTGCTTCATCATCCCCTGACGCAATGACAAATTCTATAGTTTCTCTGGGTTTTGGAACACGGAGATTTTCACGAATTTCATTTATTAAAAATTCCAGCGGGAAATCTTCCATTTCTATTACGCCACCGCCAAGTATAACATAGTTTGGGTCTAAAATTGTTATTTTCGTTGCTATTGCAATTGCCAAGTATCTGACAGTATCTAAGAGCCGCTCATCCTTGCCATGCAGTTTAAATATATCTTTAACATTGCACTTGAAGTGTTCAGCAGCTAACTTTTCAAGAACTTTACCACATGTTAAAAGTTCGATACATCCTTTTTTGCCACAGTTGCATTTCTGTGTCAAGCCGGGCACCGGAATGTGGCCCAACTCACACGCTGCACCACTTGCACCTTTGTATATTTGGCTATTTATGCACATGGCACTGCCAAGACCTGTACCAACGAAAACACCACTGACTATTCCACTTGAATCTCTATTTTGCTTATTTATTTCATAAAGGAGCAAAGTATTTACATCTCTCTCGAGTATTACAGGAAGTCCCATTGATTCTTCAAGCAACTTTGCCAGTGGAATATTTTCAAATCTCCTAATCATAGGAGAAGAATATATCATTGTGCGCTCTTTATCCATAAGTGAAGCTAACGCCATCGTAATACAAATGATATTGTCTCTGCCATAGTCGTCAATGAATGGAGTTAACAGATCTTTGAGATACTTTATTTTATCCTCAGCATTTGAAAAGCCTATAGTTGGGATTTTATGAAAATTAACCAGGGAAAAAGATGTGTCTACTAATCCATACCTTAGATTGGTGCCACCTATTTCAACACTTAAATAATACTTGTTGTTTAATGATACCATTTTCCCATCATCCTCTTATATGCGGTTTGAGCTTCCCATTATTTCTATTTTTTTCTTATATAACTCAGCCAGTATAGGCCGGATTTTAAGGGTGAATATGCGGCTATCGATAGCTGAAGGATTTTCGGCAAGGATTCTTCTAGTATGAGCCATGGCGCAAATCCAGCCATCAGAAGCTATATTGATTTTGCATACAGCCATTTTGGCAGCTTTAGCTATTTGTTCCTCCGGAATGCCCATTGCCGCTTCTATTTTTCCGCCATATTTGTTAATCATCTCAACATATTCAGAAGAAATAGTAGAAGCACCGTGGAGGACTATTGGAAAGCCCGGGAGCCTCTTTTCTATTTCTTCAAGAATATCGTAGCGCAGCTCTGGAAATGTTCCATCGGGGTTGGCTTTGATTTTAACTAAGCCATGGGATGTACCTATAGAAATTGCTAAGCTGTCAACTTTCGTACGTTCTACAAACTCTTCAACCATTGCCGGATCCGTATACTGGCCGTTTGTTTTTATGGAAACACCTTCCTCTTCTCCCGCTATAGTTCCCAACTCCCCTTCAACTGTCACGCAACGTGCATGTGCATAATCCACAACTTTCTTTGTCAATGCTATGTTTTCTTCAAAGGGCAACATACTTCCATCAATCATTACTGACGAAAAACCATATTCTATGGCCTTAACGCATTGTTCAAAATTCATGCCGTGGTCCAAATGCAAGGCAACGGGTAAATCTATACCAATGTTTCTAAGTCTGTCAACACCAGATTGGGCCAACCTGGCAATCAACTCAAATCCCAATTGTTTATGTAGATTGGGTGAAGCGAGTAGTATTAAAGGCGACCTTTTCTCGATTACGGCATCGAAGATTGCATTAAATTGTTCTATTGATATGAAGTTAAAGGCTGGGACTGCATACTTGTCCTTATATGCTTTTTCGAACATCTCCTTTGTATTTACAAGTCCCAAATCACGGTAATTATACATACCTTTTTCTCCTTTTTTGCTAAAAATTAATATTTGCATACATAGGCAGCGGGCCTACCAAAGGTCCTACATAATCAAGATACTCCGGATTTATATGGTTTTTATCATCATTTAGATAATGAAGAGGCAATTTTGCTTCTTTCCCTGCAACTTCTTCTATTGGCACTAATTGCATCTTGGTTTTGTAAGGTCTGTTTGAAAGTCTCTTTAGAGAAACCATTTTTCCGCTTTCGCCATTTACTGCTGCTTTTACAGCAAATTTCCCCATTAATAACGCTTCTTCCACGTCTAATTTTGAGGTGGTGTATGTGGAACACCTTTGCATCAATCCTAAATCAATACAGCGTATTTTGCACTGAAAATGCTCCTTTAAGAGTTCATAAATGTACGGCGATATACCTCCCATGTTCAATTCCGGGTTTTGAGCCTTTCTTTCATCGTGAAATTCAAACAAATATTGACCATGATTGGTTTTGACACCTTCTGCAATAACTGCCATACATTTCTTTTTTTGCTTATATACCATCTCCACATCATTTATAAATTTTTCAGGGCAGAAAACCACTTCAGGTACATATATTAAATCTGGACTACTGCCGGTTTTTGATGCCAGAAGACTTGCAGCTGCCAAAAAGCCTGTATTTCTTCCCATTACTTCAATTGTCATAATCAAACCTGTATCGTAGGTCCGGAGTTCGTAAGCCAATTCAGAAATACTAATTGCCACATGTCTTGCAGCAGATGGAAAACCCGGCGTGTGGTCTATATATGAAATGTCATTGTCTACAGTCTTGGGAATGACAATAACATTGCATTGATAGTTTTGATCATCTAAGTATTCTTTTATATTTTTAGAAAGTTTGACAGTACCATTGCCACCATTAATAAAAATATAGCGGATATTATATTCTTGCAGAGTCTCCAAAATCTTTCTATAGTCTGAGTCGTCTTCTTTTGCATCTTTAATCTGATATCGACAAGAACCAAAAATCATACCTGGGGTTTTGGGCAGTAGTTCTATTTGTTGTTTGTCTATTTCATATACATCGATTAAGTTTTTATTAATAAGCCCAACTATTCCATGTTTTGCGCTGTAAAGTCTATCGATTACATGATTATGCTCCTTGCAGCTTTGTATAACTCCATAAGCCGAAGCATTGATTACTGAAGTTGGACCACCTGATTGAATATAGAGGGCATTGTATTTCAAGATGATTCCTCCATTTGATAATACTTATGTTAGCTTGCTTTGCGATTTGTTCGTATAGCCTCAATCATAACAACAGCCAGCACCATGAGACCTTGTATGAATTGCTGGTAATAAGCCGAAACTCCAAGTAAATCAAGGGCATTGGTAATCAAACCTACAATAATTACACCGAGAAATGTTCCCAGCAGCTTACCTTTTCCGCCAAAAGTGACACTTGTTCCCCCTATAACTGCTGCCATTATGGCTTTCATCTCAAGATTAAACCCGAGGGTAGCTGGAGCTGAGTTTGTACGGGAAACAAAAATCAACCCTGCTACACATGCCAAAACAGAGCACATGGTATATGTAAAGAAAAGAATTTTAGTGTTGTTAATACCTGAAATTCTGGCCGCTTCAGGATTGCCTCCTACGGCATAAATGCACCGTCCAATAATTGTTCTGTTCATAAACCATGATGCTACAAGGTACAGACCAACTATTATAATTGCAGGTATTGGAATTACACCAAATACAGAGCCCTTTCCAATAAACTGGAATGCTTCCGGCAAACCTGTTATTGTAGTGCCCCGTGAAATAACAGTTTGTAATCCTCTGGTCATGTTCATCATGGCCAAAGTTGCAATCATTGGAGGTATCTTCATAATTCCGATGGAAAAGGCATTAATTGAACCACACATTGCTGCAATGACGATTGCACATAGGCATGCTAGTACCCAGTGGGTTCCACTTTTCATCAGTGATGCTGCAATCCATGCTGTCATGGCACATACTCCGCCAACAGAAATATCAATGCCACCGGTTATAATAACTGCAGTCAT
>JAMNZY010000088.1 GCA_023622055.1 Bacillota bacterium | reverse complement strand
GCTACCTTCCCTTATGCCTTTTCTGTTATGTTAATCTTGTAGATTCCACCTGGACGGAAGATCATAAATATCAGAAGCAAACCGAAAACAAATACTTCTTTGTATGCCGGATCAAAAAACGCTGAAAACACTGCTTCTGCTACACCTACCAGCACTCCGCCAATAAGAACAGTATGTCTAAACCAGCGTTTTTGATTGCAAGTAATTGTGGTGTAAAGTCTGTTGTTCCGTCGTTAAAGGTCTGTACCAATTCTGCTTCGATTCCATATTCTTCTAGGGCTGGCAAGGTTCCATCCCACATACCTTTTGCATACTCGTTGTTTGCATACATAACTGCAACTTTGTCTGCATTGAAGGTTTCTTTAACTGTTTTGGCTAGAATTGTGCAATCACATCCCTATTATGAAATGTACATGATGGTAACTGGAGAAGTAGCATATCAAACGGAAGCCGGTTTTTTTAAACTTCGTCCCGGCGACATGATGTTTTTTGACACCCACTATGAGCACTGTCCCATTATCTTAAACCGCAGAGTGCCTTATGAACGTATTGTATTAAATATTCAGCCTGAAAAACTCCAAAGTCTCTCAAGAGGGGATATTGATCTGGCTGAATGTTTTAAACAGAAAAATGATAAATTTTTCAGATTTCCTTATCCAGTGCAAATTTCTATCCGCTCTATATTGGGCAAATTGTTAGGCCTTAAACAGTCAAAGTCCTTTGGCCATGAAATGCTTGCTGATGCTTATTTAGTAGAACTTTTTGTGACCATTACCAAATATATTCGCATGTCATCATCTTCCATATCGGCTACAGAATTAAAAGCCCATGAACTTCTTGCAATAATCGATCAGTATATTGAAGAAAAGATTCAGCATAAAATAAGTATTGAGGAACTTGCAAAATTTGTATGTATGAATAAGTACAGCTTAATGCGCACTTTTAAAAGCCTTACAGATGTAACTATTTATCAGTATATAATCAATAAGCGTCTTGAAATTGCCGAAAAGAAAATTCGAGCAGGTTTAGATTTCAGCACAGCTGCATATGCTTGCGGTTTTAGTGACTACTCATGTTTCTATTTTCTGCACTTAAGTATGCTGCGTAAGTTACTGCTACAACTTCCAAACCTAGTTGTCCGTCAGAAATGGGATCTCTATCAAAGGCTATTGCTTCCATGAAATCTTGCATTTCTTGAGGATATCCTCTTGCCCAGTCTTCAACGTCTACCCACTCGTCTACCAACCACTTATCACCGCTCTTTTTGAACTGCTCTGTGTGGGTATTGTTTATCCTTTGCCTGGTATAAAAAAATACAAAATACCACTTTGGCAAAACTGACTACATTGTTATTTATTTTATAATCGGATGACATTGCAATGTTTACACAAGCACTCTGTGATAAGTATAGTAATTTTCAACAGCCCTCTGCAATGTTATTAATGAGGTTTATATTGCTAATCCTGTTTATTTTTAAATAAATACAAGATTATAGGCGCAGAAAGAAATAAACAAAAAACCTCTGGCTTTTTACCAGAGGTGTAAGTCTCCAGACTTAATCAAGTTTAAATTCTTCTCGGTGATGAAGGCCCACCAAGTTTGATACAGGAATGGTAAAGATAATTCCTGTACCGGGTTCATTGAGTTTTCCGGCTTCTACCATTTCATCGAAAATCTTTTTAGCTTTTTCCTTTTCTGTGAGAATTAAAATGATTTCCTTGGAAGATTCGATGTACATATTCAGAAATTTCTTTGCTTCAGTTTCCCCAGTGCCCCGGGCGTAGAAAATGGTAGCACCGTTGGCACCGGCCTTCTTTGCCCTTGCTACTACGTGATCTGCTTTTCCCCTCTCTACAATTGCTACAATTGCCAATATATCAGTCACATTTATCCCCCCTAGATCTTAGTTAATATTCCCAATACCAAGACGGAGACCACTGCCCCCATCGAGGTAAGGCCAACTATGCCGAAACCGTTGAGCAATGGGTCCGAAGCTTCAAGAATTTTGGACAGACCTAGAGCAATGGCCATATTGAGGGGTACATTCACAGGTCCTGTAGTAGCACTGGCTGAATCTATGGCTATATCCACAAATTCCCTTGGCGCAAAATAACCCAGGATAACTGCCAGTGTAACGATTGGCATTAAAATAGTCTTAATGGAAATATTGTACAATATTTTTAGAATACCAAGAGTCATTCCTAAACCAAATCCTATCGCTACTGCCTGAATCAAGATATTTACCGGAATTGCTCCTGCCGATATTTCCTCCACTTCCATGGCAAGGGCTCTGAGAGCTGGTTCAACTAAAGTGGCGAAATACCCCAACATGAAGCCGAATATAATTATAAAATACTTGTTGTTAAGCATTATTAAATTTCTTCCGACAGAATCACCCAGCGGAATGAGACTTAAAGAAACACCTTTTAAGAACACATGTAGACCCAATATGGTTAAAATGGTACCAACGGCAAATGTCTTTGCTCCTTCAATGGGTTTCTTTAATACTAATACTTGGAAAGCACATAAAAACAGCACAATAGGCAAAACATTTCTCGCCGTATCCCAAAGGGCTGTGAGAACATCTGCTATACTCAATTTAAACCTCTCCCTTTTCTGTATTTCTTTCATAGACACCTCCGATTTCCAATTTTAGGACCGGTATTTGGCAGTAGCCGGGAAATTTATGTCATCCGTTTTATACACCAGATATAATGTTACCTTATCTTCACTTTAAAAGTCAAGATTGCCAGCTCCTTTAAGTTTAAAAGCCCTGACCCCTGTTAAACTTGGTTTTTCATAAAAAAATACCTCCAAGCAGATGGAGGTATCCATTCAAGAGTTGCACAAATCAATTTTCTTCAGGTATCTCTTGTTCCATTAGTTCTTCAGTTTCTGCCATCTCTTCCATTAACTGCTGAATGTATTCTTCTTGGCTGATGGCATTGCTTAAATCAGGCAGCTCAAGTTCCGTTCCATAATCGGACAATTCAAAGTCGCCTTTCATCTTTATTTTTATTATGAGGCCTTCCGGAATAGGTGCCTCTTCATCTTCTTCTATTTCCATCATTTCTGCCATGGCCTCTAGCACTTGTTTAACATCTATTTTCATTTCTAAATCAAAGGTCATATAATCCGACAACAGGGTTTCTTTATCAATTAAAGTATCTACACAATAGTCTATAGTCATGGTATTTAACATAATATCAAATACCTGCTCAAACTGTGGGGCAATATCTTCCTCTTCCCCAAATTGTCCAGCAAAAGCTGCCATAAAGGAAGCAAAATCCATTTTCCCTAATACTTCTTCCATTAAACTCTTGAAACTTTCAGCATCAATGTAATTCTTAATTGTGTAGTATTCTTTGCCGTCTCGTTCCACATCTTCGCCAAATACATTGATAACCCCTGCTTTGTTCATCATATCTATTGATTGTTGAGGAGTTATTTGCATTAAGTTATTAATATCAAAGATTTCTTCCATCCCAGCTAAATCCTGATATATCCACTGGTCCATCATGGGGTTTTTCTGATAAATCTTGTTCTCATGCCAAACCATCTCTGTGACCATATCTTCACCAAGGCCTGCAGCTTCCAACTCTTCCGGAGAAAGGCCAAGGTCTTCCAGAGGCATCTTGACCGTCTGCTTTAAATACATGGCCATTGGCTCATTTTGGAAAACGCCTTCCATTGCCATATCCATACCTAAGCCGGACATGCCAAGAATTTCCTTTATGATTTCATTTCCTTCCACTTCAAACTCAAAGGCAAGATTGCCCTGCATTTTGTAGCTATTGGCTTCTTTTAAAAGTTCTGAGCTCTTTATGACAAGCTCATCTGCAGTAAAGTCTCCCGCTTTTTCCCTCCATGATACGATGACCTGCCAATTATCGTTATCCCAAGATACTTTTCCGCCTTGGCTTTCAAACAATTGGCGGATGGG
>JAMNZY010000226.1 GCA_023622055.1 Bacillota bacterium | reverse complement strand
ATACTTTTATGTTACGTCAGTGTCAAGATAAGATATAAAAAAACTCCGGTTAAACCGGAGCCAAATGCCATACAGCTTTTTTTGCATTCTTTATTCTTGGGTGGCAGACATTTTGCCTAACAAATCTTCTATGAACTGTTTGGCAGTGCGCCCCGAGCGGCGGTTGTGCCAAAGTTCCCATTTCAGCGCCATCTGCCGGAGTTCTTCCGGCTCTATATCTATGCCCTTGTTTTCTGCTATGCCTTGGACTATGTTTAAGTACTCCTCCTGGTCAGGTGAAGTATATATTACAGTAATTCCAAAGCGGTCTGATAGAGACAGCTTTTCCTGAAGAGTATCTTGGCTTCTCAGCTCATCTTGGGCTCTGTCGCTGTGGTATTCCCTAATGAGATGACGGCGATTTGAGGTGGCGTATATGAGCACATTTTCCGGAGCCGGCTCAAGACTTCCTTCGAGGACGGCTTTTAGATACTTGTACTCTGTTTCATGTTCTTCAAAGGAAAGGTCGTCCACAAAAATTATAAAGCGATATGGCCTGTCACTGAGTTTTCCAATAATATTTGGAAGACTTGTCAATTGGTCTTTTGTAACTTCCACCATTCTCAAGCCCTCTTGCCCAAATTCGTGAACCAGGGCTTTAATGGTAGATGATTTACCAGTGCCCCTGTCTCCATACAAGAGCATATTGTTAGCGCCAAATCCCTGGACAAATTGCCGGGTATTGTTTAAAACTTGCTGTTTTTGTTCTTCATATCCTATAAGGTCATTTAAAGTGATGGGGTCTGGTTTTGGGATTCCTACTATATCACCGCCATTTTCGGTGCTTGTCCATTTAAAGGCCCAGTACCTTGCATATTTACCGCAGCCTTTTTCTCTGTAAAACTCAGCCAAGAGATTTACACTTTGATCCCAATCCCGTAAATCCCCCATCATTTTCTTAACCTCATATTTTTGTTTAAAGTAGCTTTCAGGATATGGAAAAGTTAGTTCTTTTTCTATGGTGTACATCTCCGGAAAATCCACAAAAACTTCACCGGATTGTTTGACATACGCTTTAAAAGTTGAAAAGTCAAAGTCATAAAGTCTTTGTAATAATTTCAAATCCCTTTGGGTTAGTTTAGTGAGCTGCTGCCCTACCCCCTTAGTACCTGTCTTTTCACACTGAAGACTAAAGGGATTTTCATCGGTAAGGATAAGATTTAGTATATGGTCTTGCCACAAGTTGCCAATAGTAGGTTCTGTACGTGTTTCACTTTGTATTACAAGGCTGCTGAAAAACTCATGATAATTTGATATAAGTTCTTGAGTAGATGCTTTTTTCAATGTCAAGTCTAGGATTTGTGCAAATTTCTTGACTATAGGATCATTTAGTAGGTTGCGGTAAACTACTAAGGAATACACTGCCATTTGTGCATCAAATATCCTTTGTCTGAAGCTGTCCATTGCATATCTCCTTTCAATCTTTGTATAAATCAGGTCTGCGATCAAAGAGGAAGGGGTTTTGCTCTCTTACTTTGTCAACAAGGCTTATATTTATCACTGTAGTGAGGACATCTGGGTTATGGTCACCTTCTACAAGAACCTCACCCCAAGGATTCACCACCATTGACATGCCAGGATATGATACATTGCCAGTTGTGCCGGCGCGATTGACAGCTGCCACGAAAAATTGATTTTCTATTGCCCTGACTATGTTTAAAAGCTTCCAATGAATTTCTTGGGGGCCCCGCCACATTCCCGGCACAAAAAGCACTTTTGCACCTTTCACTGCCAGCTGCCTCACAAATTCGGGAAAGCGCAGATCATGGCCTAAAATAATTCCGCAGCAAATTCCGTCAAGGTCAAAGGTGACTGCTTCGCTGCCAGGAGTAATGGCAGGTCTTATATCCCGCTGACAATGGACTTGAGCATAGCTGGTAATTACCATACCTTGGCTGTTTATTATGTATGCAGTATTGAAGATATCCTGTTCCCCTCTGCTTTCCATCATTGAACCTGCAACTATGTTGACTGAATGTCTTGCAGCTACATCTTTCAATCTTGCTAAAGCAGGCAATCCATTGTATGGCCTCATATCTGATGTCCACATTTCAGGCAGAACCAGCACATTGGGTTTTTTCCGCTGTTTTAACGCAATATTTATCATATCCTCTGCCCTACTCAAATTTGCCTCAAAGTCGCCAAAATCCACATTCATTTGAATCAAGGAAATCTTCAGGCTTAAATGTTCCATGACAAGCCTCCCCTTAAAAGCTAGTTTGATTATATCAAAGAAAAAATCCCATTGTAATTTATTTGTAGTTTTGGATAGTTTACACTGTATTGCCAATATGTTACTATAATTTTATAAAAATTTGAAGCAGTGACAACTATAGCAATGTGGAAAGGAGTAAAAGTAAAATTGCTTAGAAAAATTTTTTTGTGTACATTGATGTTTTCGGTACTGGCATTAAATCTAGTTTCACCTATTTTTGCCGCAGAGATCTCCTATACAGATGAACTGCCCATGATAAAAGTGCTGTGTTATCATCATATAGTTCCTGAGCCTTTACCTAAAAAGATAGACACGACTGTCAGTGTTTCAGAGTTTGAAGAACAGATGAAATATCTTTACCAACACGGGTATTATACTGCTTCTCTTAAAGATATTGAAGATTTTTTATACAATAAGAAAAAACTGCCGGAAAAAACGGTAGTCATAACTTTTGACGATGGCTATGAATCTAATTACATATACGCTTATCCCATTTTGAAAAAATACGGTTTTAGAGCTGTGATTTTTCCCATTGGAAATGGGATAACACAAAGTGAACAGCCTAATAAAAATCCAAACACCTTGACAAAACTTTCCTATAGGCAAATACGAGAAATGGCAGAAAGTGGTCTTATAGAATTTGGCAATCATACTTTTGACGCCCATGATTTTACAGATGAAAAGCCCCTTTTGCTTACCATGACTGGTGAGGAGGTTCTTGCTGATTTTGAAAAGGTCCATGAACTTTTTCACCAATTGGGATTGCCTCAACCCAAAAGTATTGCATACCCTTTCGGCAAATACAGTGATATTGTAATAGAGTCGGCCAAACAAAGGGGCTACAATATAGGATTTACGGTAAAATACGGTTTTGTGTTTCAAGACTCGCCTCCAATGGCACTAAATCGAATTATAATTCCATCTAATATAAGTATAGATGAGTTTAAAGCTCTGCTGCAAGATGAGTCTTTGGCCTTACCTGAAGGGTTTGAGGATTCAATTCTTCTCTTTTTAAACTCTGATACTGCATATATCATGGGAAAACCCACCCTCTTACAAGCTCCTATAAAATTTGTAAAAGACACTTACCTTGCTCCACTGGATTTCATAATTGATCAGCTAAAATGGGATTTAATCTGGGATCCCATATTGTTTCAAGTTGCAATAAAACCATCTGAGAAAACTGGCAGCTTTTTTTGCCTTCCAGCTTATATGGTAGATGGGGAGATTATGCTGCCTGTAAATCTCTTGGCAAAAACAATGGGATATGAAGCTTTATTGCTTGAAAATGGGCAAGGGATAAAATTAAAGAAGCCGTAATCTATTCGGCTTCTTTTAATTTTTTATACTAGTTTTCTTCAGTTTCTTTTCCTTGTTTCCAGCTATCCATTAGTTTTTGAACGTCCTCAGGCATAGGGATATCGGTAATGGCACTAGATATGCTCTCAATCATGCTCGCCATGTACTTTTTCATTTCCGGTGGGAGACTTTCCGTCATTTTTTGGACCATCTGGGCAGCCTTGTCAGGACTTAATTCTTCAGCATCCAGGCCCGCATCTTTAGCTACCTGCATTAAAGCTTCGGGATTTTCAGGACTAATGCCAAATTTTTTAAATACATCGCTGATATCATCCGGAGGCTTCGGGATTTTCAGGACTAATGCCAAATTTTTTAAATACATCGCTGATATCATCCGGAGTTGTCATGGAATCTCTGATTTCCTTTTTCAGTTCCTCAAACTTGTTACTCATAGAAAAATCCTCCCTTGGTTTTCTTTATATTAGATACCGCCGCCGATACATTGACAAGGCCCACTCCCTGAGTTTCTTCAGGCAGGCCTATGTCCTTTGCGGTACTCAATATAACTTTTTTTACATTTTCAGCCTTTGCTCCAGAAATGGCCATCAAAAGGGCACAGGCCCCTGCCACGTGAGGACATGCCATAGATGTACCGCTCAAATTTTTATAATCGTGTTCCAAATATGTTGAAGCAATATTTACGCCGGGTGCTATTATATTCACTTCAGGGCCCCTGCTGGAAAAATCAGCAGCTTTATCTTTATTGT
>JAMNZY010000140.1 GCA_023622055.1 Bacillota bacterium | reverse complement strand
CAAGTATGTCAGCGCTTTGCTACATATGAGGATTTGGATTTGCACCAGTGCACCATCGAAGAGCGGGAAGAATATGAACCCCATATTGACAACGGCATCGTGGTATATGCTGGTGTTGACTATGAGCTTATTCTAAGGGAAGCAGAAAAAGAGGCGGATATTATCATATGGGACGGGGGCAACAATGACTTTCCCTTTTATCACACAGATCTTTCTATAGTGCTGGCAGACCCTCTCAGACCCGGCCATGAACTCCTCTATCATCCTGGAGAAACCAATTTGAAAATGGCAGATGTAATAATCATAAATAAAATAGATACTGCCAATGCCCAAGATATAAATACTGTCAGGGAAAATATAGAGAAAGTAAATCCCACTGCTCAAGTTATAGAAGCTGCCTCCCCAATTAGCGTGGAGGAACCAGAGATGATAAAGGGCAAAAATGTCCTTATCATCGAAGACGGGCCCACATTAACCCACGGCGGCATGGGATTTGGGGCAGGTTTTGTGGCTGCTAGAAAGTTTGGTGCTAAAACCATTGTGGATGCCAAGCCCTTTGCAGTGGGAAGCATAAGAGAAACTTACGAAAAATATCCCCATCTAAACAAAGTGCTGCCGGCAATGGGCTATGGCCAAGAGCAGATGAAAGAACTGGAACAAACCATAAACAGCATTGACTGCCACGTGGTGGTATCTGGCACTCCCATAGATATAACCCGCATTATTAAGGCACTCCCATAGATATAACCCGCATTATTAAAACAAATAAGCCCATAATCAGAGTAAGATATGAGCTCCAAGAAATTGGACAGCCAGATCTAAAATCCGTATTGGCAAAGTTTTTATAGGAATAGGACAGTAAAAAGGGGTTGATCCGAATTTCAAAGTGGAGATGGTTTCCGGTAGACCTGCCTGTGGAACCCACTTTTGCTATCTGCTGGCCTTTTTCCACCTGTTGACCTACGGAAACATTTATGGCACTGTTGTGGGCATAGTAAGTTTCAATGCCGCCACCGTGGTTTATTATTACCAGGTTGCCGTATCCCCCTCGCCAGCCTGCAAAAGTTACAGTGCCGCTGTTGGAAGCCCGAACCGGTGTACCCCTACTTTGGGCTATATCAATACCTGAGTGAAATTCTCTGCCTCGCCTGCCATATGGTGATGTAATTTGACCAACAACAGGCCATACAAATCTTCCATTGCCACGGAAGGCTACTTCAGCTTTAGTCCCTTTGGCTATGATTCGCTTTACCGGTTCTTTGATTACCTTTTCCCCTATGACATTTTCAGAAACTTTAATGCCGTTTTCATATAATACTTCAGCGGCAACTTCCTTGACGCCGTTTTCTCCTTGCTGTTTAACCTTTTGGTCCCATACCCACATGGAATTGTCTTTCACTGTCTCAGTTTTATAAGGTATTGATTCCTCATAAGTGACCTTTTTCAGGAGGGAAACAGTCAGCAGTGGTTTTACTTCTGTTAAATTTATTATATCTCCTATAGCCAGCTTGTCTTCAGACTTTAGTTGAGGATTGGCTTTTATCAAATCCTCCAGGGGAATATTCTCTCTTCGGGAAATTGCCCAGAGACTATCTCCTTCCACTACCTCATAGGTCCTGGTTTCCACACCGCCTTTTAGAATGTGTTCTACTGCTTTTTCTGGACTTACAATCTCACTTGCATAAGCAAATCTCTCTACCAGTTTGACTTTTTCTGCCACTTCTAATTTTATTAATTCTCCTGGAGTCTCATTGATGTAGTGTTGTTTTACCTGCTCCAGCACATTTTCGGCTGTCTCTTTATCTTTCACCATCACTACTTCTTTTCCATCTATGTTAATGGCCACAGCTTTAACTTTGCAAGTCAATGCAGTTTCAAGCTTTTTCAGTATCTCATCTTCGGCATCCAGCTTACGGCCAATAGCCTTCACCGGTGTTGCCTTTATGGCCTGAACAAACTCCACGTCTGCACCAAGCTTTTCTTTAAATCGCTCTTTAAGCTCTTCTGTAATTTCCGAAAGGGTCTCTTGGTTTTTCACATTGCCGATAATTTTGCCGCTTACGCTTACTTCCAACACTGTGCGGTTGTTGATAAATATTGCGGCTGCTAAAAGTATAAGACAGCACAGACTTGATATTACAATAGTTTTTAGCTTTTTATCTCTCTGTATTTTTTCGTACAGCCCCTTTAGATTAGGTTTATCCATCCCCCCACTCCTTTCCTTTTCCGTCCTTTGCCAGGTCTAACTTGAAAATATTTTATATGTTATAATTTTTTTGTAATCAAATTGTAATATACTATATTATATTCTATGTAAATTTAGGTTTTCCTTCCTAGAATGTGATTTTTTGTCCAAAGTTTCGGCATGTAAATCTTGGCAAATGGCCGAAGCCTGCTATGATAGTAATTCCCAAAATTGCCATAAATATACCTAAGTTTATGCTGCAGTGTCCAATGCCTCAGTTGCTGTTAGCCAATTGTGTATATAATCGGTCCAGTCTACACCTGTCACGTGGTTTAAAGCTTTTATAAAATCTTCCCCTGTGGCGTTTTTATAAAGATTATCCTTAAAGTAAAGCTTAAGGGCTTCATGAAGTTTTCCCCTGCCTACGCGACTTTCTAAATCCTTTAGCATTATGGCTCCTCTGTTGTAAACTGCAGCGCTGTAATCTGTCCAATCTTTAAAATCCGATAGATGCCTCAAGGTGGGCCCAGGAGTCATGGATATTTCGTAGAGCCTATATGGATTTAATATGACCTTTTCATAAACACTTCGCCCTGCCCTTTTGCCATAATAGTGTTCATAGTACAACAGGGTGGAATACTCCGTCAGTGCCTCATCAAGCCAGGCTTCCTCTATTTGGTTATTTCCCACCAGGCCATACCACCACTGGTGAGCTGTCTCATGGACCACTACATATTCTAGAAAATCTCCTGGCCCATAAAACTCATCACCTATCATGACAAGATTTGGATATTCCATGCCCCCAATATAAAAGTCTGCAGCTACAACACTGTAATCATCATAGGGGTAATCTCCAAAATATTCATTAAAGCAAGAAATGGCCTTTTTGGCAAACTCCAAGGCCTTTTGGCCGTACTCTCCTTTCCCCTTCATGTAATAAGATGTGACTTTTGTGTTTTCCACATTAGCCTCTACAGTTTCAAAATTTGCACTGGCAATCCAGGCAAAGTCTCTAACTAGGCCTGTAGTAAAGCTCCAAGTGACCACATCACCTTGTTCCACCTTTTCCTTTAGACTACCGCTTGCTGCAATAGTATATTGTTTTGGAGCTTTTATATTTACCTGATATAGGCCTACTTCACTGTAAAAGGGATCTCCTACACTATAATAAGGTTCCGTATGCCAGCCTTTCTCATCATACACCGCCAATATGGGATACCAATTGGCAATATTAAAAGTGTTTTTGCCATGGCCAAAGCGGCCACAGGAGGGAGGAATTTGGACATCATATTCAAAGGTTAATGTGAGTTTTTCCTTTGGTTTAAAAGGTCTCTTCAAGCTCACTTTTAATATTGTATCTTCTATTTCATAATCGGCTCTTTCTGATTTTACCAGAACTTCTTTAATATTTATATAGCCTGGAGCAAAGCCTTCCGGATATGCCCGGTTCATTTCTTCCCTGGGGAAAGGGACTGTATCAGAAGTTTTAAAGGCATTTGGATAAAGGTGAAAGTAAAGCTCTTGAAATGAGTCTGTCTTATCATTGACAATTGTTACTTCCTGCAAAGCTGTGATTCTCTTGGTTTCAGGATAAAAGACTACATCAATTTTATACCTTGGACAAGTCTTTACAAACTTTTCAGCAGTTCTCATTGGAGCCTTTCTAGAAAAGTCCTTTATAAAGAAAGAAAGGATCAAAACCACTGCCATAAATAACAAACCCAATATGATGATGAACTTCCTTTTTTTCAATCTACTCTTTCCCCTTTCTGGGTTTTTGTGGATACCATATATACTTTTAATGTATTTATCCCCTTTAGGTTTTATTCTTGTATCATTACTTCTGCTGCCTCATTTATTTTTATTATGGCCTTTCAATGAAAACCACTCCATGCTGACAAGAGCTCCACAAAACCAATAATGCAATAACAAAATCCCTGTTAACAAAATCCCTGTCAGGCCAAGAAACTTGTTTCTTGGCAATAAAAAAACCGACCCGTTTGTATGGTCGGATTTTTTCATATGGAGCGGAAAACGGGATTCGAACCCGCGGCCCTCGGCTTGGGAAGCCGATGCTCTACCACTGAGCTATTTCCGCACACTATCATATTGTATTATTATTATAAAACTTCAGCCCTGGATTGTCAACTAAGTGGAAAGTGCTCCATTAAAATTCCCAAAGTTTTTTGTTTAAAAATGGAGCAGCTCCGGGAGCCTAATCCCCGGAGCTTTTAGTTTGCTACTTATTCTTCTAAAGGTGGATCAGATGGGAAAAATGGGGGTATTGGCCTTTGGGCGAAATCTTCACAAGGGTCTGCTGGAGCAATACACTCCGGTGGAGGACAGTAACCTCTGCTCAATACTTGAAGCTGCACTACTTGTTCGCATTTGATGACTAGATAATATCCCACCGCCAGGACAAAATCAGTTAGAGTTGGGTCATCAGTATTTGGAGTATAATCAATGTCGATACACTCGCCCAAAAATTCCAGCTTTAAAATTTCATTGGTAATGGTTTCAGGGGGATCTTCTGTTCCCTCTTGTACAAGAATTTGTGCCAATGGTTCTGGACAATAAAGTCTCACATTGCTTACTGCCTGAGTTGGAATGGGCACATCTACAGTAACTGTTGTGCCATCACTTCCGGTTA
>JAMNZY010000135.1 GCA_023622055.1 Bacillota bacterium | reverse complement strand
TTACCAGTCATCGTATATATTTTGCCGTTGGTTATTGCTAGCACCTTATCTCCTCCCAGTCTTAACATCTTTTGCTGCATTTATCATGAATTCAAATAATCGCATATGTATTATATCATCTATAAGGTCTTCAGGATGCCACTGAACACCAAGACAAAAACCTCCAGCCTCTGATTCCATGGCTTCAACAACACCATCAGGTGCTAAGGCGGTGATTTTTAAATTAGGGGCAGGCCTTTCCACTGCCTGATGGTGAAAGCTGTTTACGCAAGTTCGCCCCCTGCCCATTATCTTATATATCAGAGATTCTGTATCTACTATTTCTATTTCGTGACTTTTGTGCCATCGGGGTGCATCCTGCATGTGTTTTATGGGGTTTTGAATATGAGAAGGAATATCCTGACAAATAGTTCCGCCCATGGCAACATTTATTACCTGCAGACCTCGACAAATCCCTAATATGGGCTTAGATAATTTTATGAATTCAGCGGCCAGGTATATTTCACTTTCATCCCTTCTGGGACAAACATTGCCCAGGCTGGGATGGGGTAACTGATGAAAATAAGAGGGGTCTATATCGGGCCCCCCTGTTAATATAATACCATCCAGCTTTTGGACTAGCACATCTAAAACATTTTTATCTTGAAGGGGCGGAACAGCCAAAGGCACTCCACCAGCCTTCTCTACTGCAATTATATACTTTTCCCTTAACTTAGACGTTTTGCTCCCATAGTCAAGGGACATGGTAATCCCTATTAATGGTCTCATAAAACTTCCCTTCTTTATCAAAGCACACTTATGGCCACCTTGGCTATTTCTGGGTCAAACTGACTTCCAGAGTTTTTTGCCAAGACTTCTTTAGCTTCTTCTCTGCTCTTGGTTCTTTGATATGGCCTTAAGGAAGTCATGGCATCAAAGGCATCTGCCACTGCCATTATACGGGCCCCCAATGGAATATTTTGGCCCACTGCACCATCGGGATAGCCTCTCCCATCATACCTTTCATGATGGCCTCCTGCTATTCGCACTAAGTCTTTTAGCTTGCTTACCATGCTTAAAATTTCCATTGTATATACAGGATGCCTTTTCATAAGCTTAAATTCTTCCACTGTAAGGGCAGCAGGCTTATCTAAAATGCTTTTAGGAATAGCCACTTTTCCTGCATCATGTAAAAAAGCAGCAATTTCAAACTTTTCTGCTTCATCTTCATATAAACCTAGAGCCTTAGATATTTTATATGTATAATTGGCTACCCGCTCAGAATGCCCTGCAGTATAGCTGTGTTTAGCGTCAATGACTTGGGCAAAAATTTTGACAGTATTCCTTAAATCGCTATTGCAAGAAGCTAAATCAACTGGAGGCAGATCTCCAACAATTTGGGGCAGTATTTCAGATATTTTTTTATCGTCCATTATTTCTTCATAAAAATTGTCCTTTTCTAATGTAGATACCAGTAATTCAAACATTATGTCTGAAAACTCATAGCCTCTTCGGCTCATCAGTGCTGTTTTCATATCATTTAAATCAAGGGGCGGTCTCACCCGAGCTAATATATCAAAAGTATCCGCAATTCTTAAAATTTGACCTCCTAAATTTATGTTATTGCCTTTTAGCCCCCTGGGATAACCACCACCGTCCCAATGCTCATGATGATCCATAATCATCTCAGCAGCTATAGAAAGGGGACCTATTTCTCTTGCGATTTCAGCTCCTTTTGCACTGTGGTTAAATAATATGGGGTTTTTAAAGTGTTGTCTAAAATCAGTATAGTGAGTAACGTGGTCTGGCAAAGAAATTGCACCTATGTCGTGGATCAGGCCTGCGTAAAAAATCTGGGTTCTGTATTCTGGCAATATATCTCGAGACATTCTTTCAGCTAAAATTGCCACTCGCCATGCATGGTAAAGTTTCCTGTTTTCATCTAAATCCATCATCAGAGATAAAGCAGTCATCAGCTCTGAGAAAAAGCGGTCCTTAGATTCCATCTCTATCCTCCAAATATTATCTTATTCATCATTTTATATATTCTAAAAAATATCTAAGAATCCTTCTTTTTGTAGAAATTGAAATTTATGTAAAAAAATAAATAGGCCTCTCTCCACATCAGCTCGAGAAAAGCCTTAAATTTCACTTGTTAACATTCTACAAGGCCTAAACTAATCCTAAGTGCCTCATCAACTTTTTCCATTATATCCTGATCCAGCATGGCTATCTTATCCCTTAATCTTCGCTTATCTATAGTCCTCAGCTGCTCAAGTAATATCACTGAATCCTTTTCCAGACCATAATCCGCACTCTTTAGCTCCACATGAGTTGGGAGTTTAGCTTTATCAATTTGTGAGGTGATAGCAGCAATAATAACAGTGGGGCTGTATTTGTTCCCCACATCGTTTTGCACCACTAACACCGGTCTAATTCCACCCTGCTCAGAGCCTACTACCGGATTTAGATCCGCGTAAAATATATCACCACGCCTAACCAGCACATTATTCACACTCCGAAAGTCTTGATTCGTAGGATAAAAAGTCTTTACAATCTTCACAAAACCCCATTTCCGCAAATTTTATATTTAATTCGGCCATCTTAATGTAACCGATTTTTAGCTGTTCCCTTATCCTTAGTTTTTCCATTTCTTTAATATATAATTTCGTTGCCTCTAGAATAAATTCACTGCGGTTCTTGTTTTCTAGAGCAACAAAATAATCTACTTTCTTCAATAGATTATCAGGCAAGCTAACAACAATTCGTTTTAATTCGGCCACACCGGCACCCCCTAGCTTATTAAGCAACGTACAGTACAAACAATATTATATATAGGTCAATATAATTATGTCAAATAAATAAGAAAAATATACCTATTTTGCCAAAAGATTATCTACCTTTATGATTTTGCCACCTTTAATATATACTCTAGGCACCCTTTTAGATATACCACAGATAACTTCATAATTGATAGTGCCCATAAGTATGGCAATTTCTTCAGCAGATATTCTATCACTGCCGTCATCTCCCAGAAGTACAGCTTCATCTCCTATGGATACTTGTTCATCAATATCAGTTACATCAACCATGCACTGATCCATACATACCCGCCCCACCACCGGTGCCCTTTGACCTTTTATCAAAACTTGGGCTTTTGATGACAAAAGCCTTGAGTATCCATCTGCATAACCAACCGGCAATGTGGCAATGATGCTCTGTCTTTGTGTGATATAAGTTCCCCCATAACTTATTGGTTTCCCCTTTGGTAAAACTTTCACATTTGAAACCCTAGTTTTAAAACTCATAACAGGTTTTAAATGTATTAGATTTTTGGGTACTTCATCAGAAGGGTATAGACCGTAAAGAATGATGCCTGGTCGCACCATGTCCAGATGTGTTTCGGGATATTGCAGAACACCTGCACTGTTTGCCACATGTTTTATGGGTATTTTAAAACCTTCTTCTTCAATAGCTTTAACTGTCTTTATAAATAATTCAAATTGCTGATTTGTAAAACTTCTGTCCCTTTCATCGGCCCGGGCAAAATGAGTAAAAATGCCCTCTATTTCCAGACCTTCTAAAGAAAATAGTTTTTTAAATTCAGCCGTTGTGCAGTATTCTGGACAAAAGCCAATGCGGTTCATGCCAGTATCTATTTTAATATGAACTTTAGCTGTTTTATTTCGCCTAATAGCATATTCAGAAAGGGTCACCGCTGACCTTATATTGTAAATGGTCTGGGTGATGTTGTACTCTATTATTTTATCAAATTGGTTTTCCGGAGTAAAACCCAAAATAAGGATGGGAGATGTTATACCATTTTCTCTCAATTCCATGGCCTCATCCAAAAAGGCCACGCCAAGATATGAGGCTCCGGAAGCTATGGCTTCCTTTGCCACTTCCACAGCTCCGTGGCCATATGCGTCAGCTTTTACTACGGCACATAATTTGGTGGCTGGAGAAATAGTTTTCCTCAGCTCCATTATGTTGTGTTTTA
>JAMNZY010000158.1 GCA_023622055.1 Bacillota bacterium | reverse complement strand
ATGGGTCGAAAGCCGAAAGATGTAGAGCTGGAGACTGCCCGAATACGGGCTGAAGCTTTGGTCCAACGGGCCCGCAGGGCTGGCGGTGGCAAAAAACGTTAATTGTTGCAATAAAAATCACAGAGTGGTAGAATTTACTTACGCATAATAGCCCTGCCGCTTAAACATTTTTAAGTAGGAGGATTTTATGAAAGACGTAAAGACAAAAGTAGAGCAGAGATTAAAAGACCTTATAATAGCTGCCTTAGATGAAGCCATCAATGATAATGTCATTAAAATAGAAGAAATACCTGATTTTTTTATTGAGGTTCCTCAAGACAAGGAACATGGAGATTTTGCGGCAAATATCGCCATGCTCCTTGCCCGGGAAGCTAAAATGCCTCCTAGGAAAATTGGGGAGGCCATTGCCGAGAGGATAAAGAAAGACGCCTTTATAGAAAAAGTGGAAGTGGCGGGTCCAGGTTTTATCAACTTTTACCTGGCACCTACCTGGGCCAATGAAGTGATATTTGATGTGCTAAAATGTGGCCAGGAATTTGGTCGCCAAAGTGGCCAAAAGGGCATAAAAATTCAGGTAGAATTTGTAAGTGCAAACCCCACCGGTCCCATGCACATGGGCAATGCCAGGGGAGCAGCTCTAGGAGATGCCTTGGCATCAGTTCTAAAATTGGCAGGCTATGATGTCACAAAGGAATTTTATATTAATGACGCTGGAAATCAAATAGAGAATTTTGGTCTTTCACTGGAGGCCCGCTATTTGGAACTTTTAGGGCACGAAAGTGAAATACCTGAAGGCGGCTATCATGGGGAAGATATAAAAGAGCATATGCAGGAGCTTATTGAAAAAGAGGGAGACCGGTTCTTATACATGGATTCCCCAAGCCGCCGAGCTTATTTTATTGAATATGCACTAAAGAAAAATATTCAGCGCATGAAAACTGATTTGGAAAATTTTGGAGTACACTTTGATGTGTGGTTTTCTGAACAAAGTCTCCACGACTCTGGTCAAGTTGATGAAGTCATAAAATTGCTGACAGATAAAGGATATACCTATGAAAAAGACGGCGCTTTGTGGTTTAAAGCTTCCGAATTTGGCGCAGCAAAGGACGAAGTCCTTATCCGTGCCAATGGTCTTCCGACGTACTTTGCTGCTGATATAGCCTATCACAAGAACAAATTTGACAGAGGCTTTGATTTGGTTATAGATATTTGGGGTGCCGATCATCACGGTCACATTGCACGGATGAAAGGAGCCCTCAAGGCACTAGGCTATGATCCGGACAAGCTGGTAATTATCATCATGCAGCTGGTGAGACTCTACCGCAATGGTGAGATTGCCAGGATGTCAAAGAGGGCTGGCCGGGCAGTGACACTGGCCGATATTGTAGAAGAAGTAGGCAAGGATGCGGCGCGGTTTTTCTTTAATCTTAGAAGTGCCGATACCCACTTGGACTTTGACTTGGATTTGGCAATAAAGCAATCCGATGAAAACCCTGTATATTATGTCCAATATGCCCATGCTCGCATATCCAGCATTCTGAGACAAGCCAAAGAGCAGGGAGTAGACCTGCCGGATATTGATAATTTGACAAAAGATGAATTTGATAAATTGGCAAACTTACTAGTGGAAGAATCAGAGCTAGAGTTGATTAAAAAACTGGCAGACTTTCCCGGGGAAATAAAACTTGCTGCGGACAATTTTGCTCCATACCGCATTACTGTATACTCTCAGGAACTGGCAGCCACATTTCATTCCTTTTACAACAAATGCCGAGTCCTTACAGATGATCAGAATTTGACAACTGCCAGGCTTTTGCTGGTTATGGCTGCCCAGCAGGTGATAAAAAATGCCCTGTCAATTTTGGGCGTTTCAGCGCCTGATCGCATGTAATATGGCAAGAATTAACACTGCTGGAAATGGATAAAATATCCGTAAAAAGAAGGAATTTCGAGTTCTGACGAGAATATATTTATGTTAGGATACTTAAGTGAAAACACAGGCTGTAGAGAGATAGAAGCCCTTGTGTAAATATGAGCAAAGAGGGGTTCGATTATTCGGACTCTGAAGAAAGGGAGGTTTTCCGGTCGTGAAGATTCGATGGTTGGGCCATGCTTGTTTCTTGCTTGAATCACAAGATGGCACCAAGATAGTTACCGACCCCTTTGACGGTAGTGTAGGCTATAAAATACCAATGCTTGAAGCAGATATAGTTACTGTAAGTCATGACCATTATGATCACAATTATGTGGAAGGAGTTCAGGGCGAACCTCAAGTCATCAAATCTCCGGGAGAATGCACTATAGGAAGTATCAAAATAAATGGGGTTCCTACTTTCCATGATGAAGTCAAAGGAGCCAAAAGAGGACCTAATATAATTTTTACCTTTAATATCGATGGCATAAGAGTATGCCATTTAGGTGATTTAGGACATCTGTTGTCAAAAACTCAATTGGAAGAAATCGGCGAAGTTGATGTGCTGCTGATTCCCGTAGGCGGTACATTTACCTTGGATGCAGAGGGAGCTGCTGCGGCAGTGGAACAGTTTTCACCTAAAATCATAATTCCAATGCACTTTAAAACACCAGCCGTCAGCATGCCCATAGATCCAGTGGACAATTTCTTGGAAAAAATGGGCCACGGAGAGCAATTGGATTCCAACACCATAGAGATAACCACTGAAGATCTTGGAGAAGAGCAGCGCATAATAGTGTTAAATTACGAAGATTAAACAACCTGACCTATGAAAATACAATGAGCCTGTGTGCTGAAAACACAGGCTATTTTAAATCATCGGGAGGAAACCGGATGAGAAAACTTACTTTCCTCTTTTTATCCATAATCATATTAGCTTTATTTTTCCTATTTCCCGCTTTTGCAAATGCAGATACCACGGATAATGATGTCTTCTCTTTGGACAACCTTATTTCTAAAGTAACAGTAAGTTTTGAAAGCTACGGCTATGAAAATCACTACATAAAATACACGGCAAAAAGTCCTGGAGTTTTAAGAATCAACAATCCCAATAGGCTGGCCTATGTGGATGTTTACAAGGTAGACCCATTTGAAATGATAAATCCCAGCCAATACTTGTACGGTGGTATTGAACGCACACCTTTAAAGTGGGATGATATTACATATACAGTCAATATATATGATGAAAACTCAGAGAAAATAGGCACAAGAGAAACCAAGGAATATCCAGGTGATGCATATATAGGGAAGTATGAGATAACCTCCGGCTATATAATTTTAAACGAACCTGGCCTATATCTGGCATCCAGCACTGCTTGGGGTGCTTCTGCTGATATATATCTTGTAGAGATTTTAGACAAGGATGGCAAATCTGCAGAAGGTATAGAAAAAGTTCCTTATAAAATCATCAGCCTTGACAATTTTGTTGCTGAAAGGAAATATACACCGGGCACTTTTGATGACGTAAAGGAGAGTGCCTGGTATGCAGAGAATGTGGCCACGTGTTACGAATTAGGCCTTATGGAGGGCAAGGGAAAAGGTAAATTTGACCCCCAGGGCAATGTATCAGTGGCTGAAGCCTTAACTATGGCAGCAAGAGTAAACAAAATTTACAGCGGCGAAGGGCCGATTATAGAAGATATCGGTCCCAATTGGTATGACGGAGCAGTTTATTATGCCATTAGCAAGCGAATCATATACGGCGATGAATTTACTGAGCTGTCAAGACCTGCCACCAGGGCAGAACTGGCATATATTTTAGCAAACACCCTGCCTGACAGTGAGTTTAAAAAACTAAACAACATATCAAAACTTCCTGATGTAAACCATGACACAAAATATAATTATGAAATATTTAAACTTTACAGTGCCGGCATAATCATAGGCCAAGATCAGAATCTAACTTTTAATCCTGATGCCAATATCAGCAGAGCAGAAGCTGCCACTGTATTGACCAGGTTGGTAAAACCCGAAAACAGAATTATTTTGCACTGACAATCCCCAAAGGGAAAGTGAAA
>JAMNZY010000065.1 GCA_023622055.1 Bacillota bacterium | reverse complement strand
GAAATAATTGACCCTGTTACAGAAGAACCTTTGCATGAAGGCAAGGAAGGAGAGCTGGTGATTACCACTATTGATAAAGAGGGGCTGCCTGTTATTAGGTACAGGACGAGAGATATCACTTCCATTTCCTATGAACCCTGTGCCTGTGGCAGAACTCATGCCAGAATCAGCAAACTCTTAGGCAGAACCGACGATATGCTGATTATTCGCGGTGTCAATGTATTCCCATCCCAAATAGAAAGTGCACTAATGGCCACTGGTGTAGTAGAACCCCATTACCTGATTATTGTAGACCGCGTCAACAATCTTGATACTATTGAAGTTTTAGTCGAAGTGTCAGAAACACTTTTTGCCGATGAAATAAGAAAACTTGAAGAGGTCCGTAAAAAGATAGCATCGGAAATTTATTCAACTTTAGGTATTAATGTGAATGTGAAACTGGTAGAGCCTTATACTATTGAGCGCACTGAAGGCAAGGCCAAGAGAGTTATAGACAAGAGGAAAATTTAAGTGGGAGGGATATTATGTTTGTCACTCAGATATCGGTGTTTTTGGAAAACAAGCCCGGGAAGCTGGCACAACTTACCGAAGTGCTACAGGAAAACAATGTTGACATTAGTGCCATATCAGTTGCCGATACAACAGAATTTGGAATTGTCCGCATGATTGTAGACAAACCGAAAGAGGCAGTAGCAGCCATAAAAGCTGCCAGATTTCCGGTAAGCACAACTGAAGTCTTGGCTGTAGAGGTTTCCGATAAGCCAGGGGGCTTAAACTATGCCCTACAAGTCTTAAGAAAAGCCAACATAAGTATCGAATATATCTATTCTTTCATAAAGCGAAACGGAGACAAAGCTCTCATACTGTTTCGAGTGGAAGACTCGGCAAAAGCCATAGAGGTGCTGCAGTCGGCTGGCATTAAACTTTATACAAACGAAGAAATTAATTTACTTTAACATGTAAATACATGTAAATTGCCACCATACTTTGCAAGTGCTATAATTAGTTAGGATTTGGTTTTGGGGAGGAGAACACATGAGGAAAATTTTGGCTATAATTATTGCAAAAATTGCCATTGCTCTTGCAAAGCTTATGGGGCACAAAGGGACCAATTTTGGAGGAGAGATAGCCCTTAGAATATGTCCTGATATTTTGGCTTGGTTCGGCTCACAGGTGAAGAAAAAGATAATTCTGGTTACTGGTACCAATGGCAAGACTTCCACCAATAACATGATTTATTCAATGATCCGTCAGTCAGGTCATACTTGTGTTTGTAATAAACTTGGCGCAAATTTAGATTCTGGATTAATTTCTGCTTTTATCAACAGTTGCACCTTGACTGGCCGCATTGATGCAGAATATGCCTCTTTGGAAGTGGATGAAGCCTCCCTTGCTAAAGTTATGGCACATCTAAAGCCAGACACAATCGTTTTTACAAATTTATTTCGAGACCAATTAGACGGATATACTGAGCTTGATGCCCTTTTAGATAAAATAAGAGGCTCCCTTGAAAAATCGCAAGACACGGTGCTTTTATTAAATTCTGACGATCCATCTTTGGCAAGCCTCGGTGAGGACTTGGCCCATGCCAAATACTATTATGGCATTGAAACTCAAATGGATATGGGCAGTCAGGATGTAGATAAAGACAGTGTTTTGTGCAAACTGTGCGGGGAAAAATTAGACTATGATCATTATTTTTATAGTCAGCTAGGCCACTATACCTGCACAAAGTGCCATTTTAAAAGGCCTATTCCTGATTTTAAGGCATTTATAGAAGATAAAGGTCAAAAAAGAGAGCTTACTGCTATTGGCAAGGATGATTTTAAGGTTGTGAGAGATTTTACCACAAATGATTCCTATTCCATATACAATACCCTGGCAGCCATATCAGCCGGAGGGGTACTAGGATTTACTGCTGAATCTGTAAAAAAAGGCCTTGAAAATTACCGGCCTCAAGTGGGAAGAATGGAAAACTTTTATATAGGAAAGCCTATTACCTTAAACCTTGCCAAGAATCCTGTGGGCTTTAATGAAACCTTGAAGATAATCAGTCAAGATATGAGCTCCAAGGTTGTGGCTATAGGTGTCAACGACCTTCCCCAAGACGGCCGAGATGTTTCATGGCTGTGGGATACGAACTTTGAAATACTGCTGGATATTGATGATACTATCGTAAATTACACGGTATTTGGCCGGCGAAGATATGACATGGCCCTTCGCTTAAAATATGCGGGAATAGATGAAAACAAATTGACAGTTGCTGAAACAGTTGAAGATGCTATAGACAGCGTGGTAAAAAACCTCAGTGACACAGGCTATGTCTTGCTAAACTACAGTTTGCTTTTTGAAACACAGAAAATATTAAAGGGGCGAAATGAAGATGTTAAAGCTGACTCTGTGCCATCTGTATCCTGAACTGCTAAATCTGTACGGGGATTCAGGCAATGTCCTGACCCTGATAAGGCGCTGCCAGTGGAGAGGTATATATGTGGATGTAATAAATTGTGGTGTAGGTAGTGCAGCGGATTTTGAAAATGTCGATATATTTTTTATGGGCGGTGGCGCAGACAGTAACTTAGGTTTGGTCAGTAATGATATGAATAACATAAAGCCACAGCTAGAACTTGCCGTTGAACAAGGCAAAGTTCTCCTGGCCATATGTGGAGGATATCAGCTTTTGGGCAAGTATTACAGAAAAAAAGATACGGTTTTAGGTTTAGGGCTTCTTGATTTTTACACAGAAGCTACAGACAAAAATTTTTCAGGTAACATAGTAGTAGACACAGGAGACTATCACTTGATAGGATTTGAAAACCATAAAGGAAGGACATATTTAAACGGATTAAGTCCCCTAGGCCAGGTGATTTCGGGTTTTGGAAACAATGGGAAGGATAAAACTGAGGGAGTCAGATACAAAAATGTCATTGGCACCTATTTACATGGTCCTCTTCTGCCTAAAAATCCAAAATTGTGTGATGAAATTATAAAGATAGCCTTAAAAAACAAGTACGGCATAGAGGACCTTCAGGAGTTAGACGATTCTTTGGAAATAAAGGCTAGGCAGCACACGCTAAAATTGATAAATAGCAAATTTGTTTCTTTTGCTTAATTTAGTCTAAAATCCCCTTGATATAAAATAATGTATAAGATATAATTAAGTTGGAAAATTGAAAATCCTACATGTTCAGTTTCTAGGAATCTGGTGAAAATCCAGAGCGGTCCGGCCACTGTGAGTGGGGAGCGAGCTTTCATAATGCCACTGGCTTTTTGCTGGGAAGGCGAAAGCAAGCGATAATCCACGAGCCAGGATACTAGACTGGGCATTGGTTTCTATATACCTTCCAAGGAAAGGTGATATAGTAATGTTTCTGTACTTGGGATATTAGCACCCTGACCTTGTTTGAAGGTTAGGGTGTTTTTAATTAAAACTAAATAAAATAATGTGGTGAAAAAGGGAAAAGGGTGAAAATCCCTTGCTGTAGTCGCAGCTGTAACCGGTGATGAAGGCTTAATTATGCCACTGTCAATTTTGATGGGAAGGCTAAGCCCGAAGATGAACCGGAAGCCAGAAGACCTTGTCATCACATTTTCTTCTTGATATCTCCGACTTAGAGATAGGGAAGAAGACAAACTGTGTACGCAGACTATTGTCCCCTTTTCTAATTTGGAGAGGGGGCTTTTTTTTCAATTTTTCCGATGGAGGTGAATATCTGAAAAACACTAAAGACACAAAAATTTTTAAGGGGGATAAAGTATGAAAAACAAAATCATAAGCTTGCTTATAGTTTTTACACTAATATGCAGTCTTGTACCAGGTATGAAGAGAAAATAGCTGAAGCTATAGAGGCTTTGAGAGACTACTATTTAAATAGTGACAAGGATTTCACATTTCGTGTAGCTTTAGCTTATCACTTTACCAGTGACAACCTGGAAAGAGACTTACAAATAATCCAGGAAAGATTTAAAGTAGATAATCCTGATAGTGCCTCAGAATATGCCAAAGCAATAATGGGACTTATCGCAGCAGGTAAAGATCCAAGAGATTACAATGGCCAAAACTTTGTAAAGACTCTGGCGGATAGCCAAAAGGCAGATGGAAAATTTATTATTATTGCGGGGGATGATTACCCTACTACTATTGCCTTTAGTATTTTAGCCTTAGACATGTCAAATGCAGATTATGATGTGGAAAAGGCTGTGGAGGCATTATTGAGTTACCAAGGTCCTGATGGTGGTTTTGACGGCGGATGGGGAGCCAGTGTTGACGATACAGCTATGTGCATAATGGCTTTAGGAAAACATCAAGACATTAATGGAGTAAAAGATGCTATCAGTAAAGGAAAAAAATATATTGAAGATAACCAAGAGGACAATGGTGGCTTTGTATCTTGGGGTGAAGATAGTCCCTTTTCTGCATCGGCGGCAATACAAGGCCTGATTGCTGTGGACGAAAATCCTCTGTCGGAAAAGTGGACCACTGGAAGTGGAAAAACCATGCTGGATGCTCTACTTGCATATATGGTAGATGACCATTTTGAATATGAATCCCAATGGGGTATAGACATAGATTCCATTACCGAGCA
>JAMNZY010000146.1 GCA_023622055.1 Bacillota bacterium | reverse complement strand
TATTTTAAAGAAGTGTTCCTCGATAGCTCAGCGGTAGAGCATTCGGCTGTTAACCGAAGGGTCGCAGGTTCGAATCCTGCTCGAGGAGCCATTTTTATTCCTATATGTTTTGAGAATCAAACAATTAGATAATAGAACAACATAAGGGTATTTATAAAAGATTGTTCTTGTATAGTTTACCGAAACTCTAATATTCCTTCAAAGAAGTGTTATTATTCTTTTGATGTTATATGTTAAAATTAAATATGATAAAAGCATAAAAGGTGGGGTCATTTTGAAATTATCATTTTATGGCGCTTGTAGAACTGTAACAGGGTCTTGTTTTTTAATAGAGCTGGATGACACTAAATTATTAGTGGATTGTGGGATGTTCCAAGGCTCAAAAGACTTAAAGGAGTTAAACTACAGAGAATTTGAGTTTGCACCTAATAAAATTGATTATGTAATACTCACTCATGCTCACATAGATCACAGTGGATTAATTCCCAAACTTGTAAAAAGAGGTTTTAAAGGAACAATAATAGCAACTAAACCAACAACTGATTTATGCTCTATTATGCTGCCTGACAGTGGTCATATTCAGGAATTAGAAGTTGAGAGAAAAAACAGAAAGCTTTCAAGAGCTGGAAAGCCCTTACTTGAGCCAATATATACTCATTTAGATGCCCAGCGGGCATTAATGTTTTTTTCCACAGTAGATTACAACTTGAAAGTAGATTTAACACCTACAGTTTCAATAAGATTTCAAGATGCTGGTCACATTTTAGGTTCTTCTATAGTTGAAATGTGGGTAAAAGAGAATAACTCTGAAACCAAAATTGTTTTTACCGGTGATATTGGCAATTTAAATCAACCGATAGTACACGATCCCTCTGTAATTGAAGAAGCTGATTATTTAGTTATGGAAACCACATATGGTAACCGATTGCATAAAGATCTAGGCGATAAACAAGAACTACTGTTACAGATAATTGAATCAACTTTTCTAAGAGGTGGCAATGTAATAATACCTGCTTTTGCTGTAGAGAGAACCCAGGACTTATTATATTATCTAAGTAGATTAGATTTAGAAGGTCGTTTACCAGATTGCAAGATATATGTTGACAGTCCTTTAGCTATTTCTGCCAATGAAATATTTAGGGTGAGCGTAAAGTACTTTGATAATGAAACAAAGGCTGCTTTCGGTAAAATATGGGAATCACCTGGAATTTTAAAACGAATTGTTATGACTCGCTCTGCTGAAGAGTCTAGGAAGTTAAATGAAATTAAAACAAATGCCATAATTATTTCTGCCAGTGGCATGTGTGATGCAGGTAGGATAAAACATCATTTAAAACACAATCTGTGGCGAGAAGAATCATCAATTGTCTTTGTTGGATATCAGGCTCCGGGAACTCTTGGAAGACAAATAGTTGATGGTAAGAAGCAAGTGAGAATCCACGGAGAACAGATTGCAGTTAATGCCCAGGTGCATAATTTAGACGGATTTTCCGGTCATGCAGATCAAAAAGCATTATTGAAGTGGTTTGATTCCTTTAGAAAAAAACCCAGGGAAGTATTTTTGGTCCATGGGGAACCAGAGGGAATGGAAGCCTTCAAAAATCTTTTATTAGAAAGATATGATGTAGAAGTGCACATACCGGAGCTTTTTCAAACTTATGATTTAAAACATGGGGAAGTAAAATCCTATGATATTTATGGCCCCACAGAAAGAGATGCAGCTATTGTATATGCAAATATAATCAATAAGCTCAGTGAGCTTTATCGAGAGAATATACAACGTCAAGAAGTAAAACAACTGTATGAGAAGTTAAAAGACATCGAAAAAGCAATCTAAACGCAAAAACAGATAGTTTTTGCTTATATGATACTTCCAACGTAGACAGTCTAATTAAAAATAGATTATCTACTTGGAAGTTTTTTTTATTATGGATTTACTTTTGGGAAAAATAAAATAGAAACATTATAATCCTACAGGGAGAAAAGATATGAAATACGATGTGGCCATAATCGGAGCAGGCCCCGCAGGGGCTTATTGTGGAAAAGACCTTGCAGAAAAGGGAATAAAAGTGCTTGTAGTAGATAAAGAAAAATTCCCACGGCATAAAACGTGCGGAGGTCTTATTTCATCTAAAGCATTAAAGCTTATACAAGATGATTGTTTTGACAACTATTTGAATAACATAAAATCTAATCCTGTCAATAAAATCATCTTAACATGCGGTCAAAAAGAAACGGAGTTGGAGAAAAATCAGGTTCTAGGTATGGTGGTCAGAAGAAAAGATTTTGACGATGCCTTAATAAATATGGCCATGGATAAAGGAGCAGATTTTGTAGACAGATGTGAATATAAGTATCATAGGGATTTAAAAAACTCTTATGAGATTCATACAACAAGGGGAATATTTTATAGTGATTATTTAATAGGAGCAGACGGTGTATTCAGTAATGTTGCCCAAGTATCAAAGCTGAGGCAACGATTCCTAAAATGGGAAATGGGCCTTGCCGTATCCTGTGAAATACCTAAAGAATTAGTTATTGAAAAAAATGGTGCGGAATTTATTTTTTTTAAAGTATTAGGTGGGATGGGTTGGTGTTTTAGCGGCAAGGATTTAGTAAATATAGGGGTAGGGGGTTATGCACTAGATAGCAAAAACATATCTAAAACTGCTAAAAAGTTGGTACTTGATAGGATAAAAAACAAAAGTACCCCCTTTAAATTTCATGGTTCTTTTTTACCGGCAGGGGGTAGAAAAAGGCAAATTGCAAGAGAAAGGATTTTTTTAGTGGGAGATGCAGCTGGTTTCGTGGATGCTTTTTCTGGAGAAGGTATTTACTATGGGTTAAAAAGCGGAAAAATTGCTGCTGAGACTATTGCTAAAAGTCAAAGCGCAAGAAAGTATGAGCAAGAGTGCTATAAAACTTTTCTTTCTGAGTTTAGATATTCTGCCATTCTCAGTGTGGTTTTAGGAGATAGAAGGAGAATATTTTATAACAGTATAGATAAAAATTTCTTAAAAGCTTTTTACACAGTATTAACTACACCACCTGAAATGAGATGTTATAGAAATTTTATTTACAGTGTAGCAAAAGATGGATTTTCACCCATTTTTCCATATTTATGGATGAAGAGCTTGATATTTGCTTAAATTACATCAAAAGCCATGATGACAAGATATTTAGTTAAAGGACGAAAAACTAAACAGTCTGGTTGCCACAATCCAGTATGTTTATTGCAGAGGAAATACCGCTTATTTTAACCCTCCTGGATTTTTGTCAGGCCAAGAAAATGATGTTATAATTTCAACGTCTTTTCCTTTGGCTGTGTAACTAATTAGGTTCTAACAATCTCTGATTTAGAGCTAGGAGGGAAAATATGCGTAAGAGAATGGCAAAATTTTTATTGTTATTGACATTTTTTTTAGTTGCCACACCTGTAGCCATGGCAGCACAACTTGGCCAGAGAATGTTGATGGCAGGCAGTGTTGGAGATGATGTGGCAGAGCTGCAAAGACTGTTAAATGCTCAAGGTTTTTGGTCTGGAAATCTAGATGGCATATTTGGCGATAAGACAAAGGATGCATTAATTAGATTTCAAAGGACAAAAGGTATTAAGGCAGACGGTATTGCCGGGCCAGAAACATTCCGTGCGCTAAATGTCAACACATCATCATATCGGGGTAGCATTGGAAGATTTTCGGCAAGAGACATAGAACTTATTGCAAAATTAGTTTATGCAGAGGCAAGAGGTGAACCGTACTTAGGGCAAGTAGCCGTTGCTGCTTCAGTATTAAACAGATTAAAAGACCCCAACTATCCAAATAGTATTCCAGAGATCATCTTTCAAGTTGTGGATGGGTATTATCAATACAGCCCGGTATTAGACGGTCAAATCAATTTAACACCGGATGAAACTGCAAGGAACGCTGTCCTTGATGCATTAAATGGCGTAGATCCCACAGGTGGGGCAACGACTTTTTATAATCCCAGCAAGACCAATGACTCTTGGGTAAGGACAAGACCATATATAACAACTATTGGGAATCACGTTTTTTCAAAATAATAATCAAAGGTAAAAAAGGGCTT
>JAMNZY010000199.1 GCA_023622055.1 Bacillota bacterium | reverse complement strand
GGATACTATGATAGATTTAGAAATAGAATAATGTTCCCTATAGAAGATACTACCAAAAACATTATAGGGTTTGGCGGGCGAGCCCTTGATGATTCCATGCCCAAATATCTCAACTCTCCGGAAACACCATTGTTTTCTAAAGGAGATAATTTATACGCTCTTTCTAAAATTAATAAAGATCCTTCATTAGATGTAATAGTGGTGGAAGGATATATGGATTGCATAGCTTTACATCAGCATGGCTTTACACAAACAGTGGCTTCTCTGGGAACTGCCCTTACAAAAAATCAGGCGAGACTTTTAAAAAGGTATACAGGCGGAGTAATACTCTCTTATGATGCCGACGAAGCTGGTCAAGCTGCAGCGGAAAGAGGGATGGACATTTTAGCCCAGGAAGGGTTGAGAGTAAAAATACTTCGTTTACCTGAGGGGAAAGATCCAGACGAAATAATTAAAGAAAAGGGGCCCGAATCTTTCCAAAAGCTACTGACTGCCTCCCTGGACTTGATAAGCTACAAGCTTAAAAAAGCAAGGCAAGGTATAAATATCAATACTCCTGATGGAAAGCTTGAATATATAAAAGAAGCTGTAGGCATTTTAGCAAATATTGATAATGAACCGGAACTGGAAATACACATAAAAAATTTGGCAGAGGAGCTAGATATTTCTCCTCAAGCTATCAAAAGAGAAGTAAATAAAAGCAGATTGGCAAACAATGGATTAAAGTATAAAAAAAGGCAAATAAGATATAATAATAAAGAATTTAACAAAATACAATCAGAAACAGGATTTTATAAAGCCGAGAGGAAATTAATAAAATTAATTCTTGAAGATAAAACCATACGCAAAAATTTTGCGGATAAAATTGACTACAGATTTTTCACAAATAGCAGGACAAAGCAAATTGCTGAAGTAATTTACAAAAAGACAGAAGACAATCAAGACATTGATGTTTCTTATCTATGTAATTACTTAGATGAAGAAGGTTGTACAGAACTATTATCTATAATGTCTGAACATGTAGATTCAAATAACGAAGAGTTTATATGTAGTCTTGTCACAAAAGTAAAGGAAGGTTATTTAAAAAAATCTATTGCCAAGGTGAGAGAACAACTGAGACAGGCTGAAATATTAGGTAAAAGAGAGGAGATCAACGACCTTTTGAATATTTACCAGCAACTCAAATCTGATTTGGATGAATTAAATACTCACAGTACTCCAGGGAAGGAGGGAGCATAAATGGCAAAAAAAGAGATAGATAAAAAACACAGCAAAAAATCCATGCAAGACAAAATGAAAGCAGTAAAAGAACTTATTGAAAAAGGCAAAAAAAGCGGCATGCTTACTTACGGAGAAATTATGGATGCTTTGGAAGAAATAGAGGATTTAGATGCCGAGCAAATTGATAAAATATATGAGTCTTTGGAAGAAATGGGCATTGAAGTGTTAAATGATAACGAAGAAGAAGTGCATGTAGATGACAGCTTAGAGGAAGAGATAGACCTTTCAGTGCCTGAAGGGGTTACCATTGATGACCCTGTCAGGATGTATCTAAAGGAAATTGGCAAAGTTCCACTTCTCTCAGCTGAAGAGGAAGTAGAACTTTCAAAGCGAATAGAAAAAGGCGATAAAGAAGCTAAGCGCAAACTGGCAGAAGCTAACCTTCGCTTGGTAGTTAGCATAGCAAAAAAATATGTGGGCAGAGGAATGCTCTTCTTGGACCTTATTCAAGAAGGCAATCTGGGTCTCATGAAGGCAGTGGAAAAGTTTGATTATCGCAAGGGCTATAAATTTAGCACCTATGCAACTTGGTGGATTAGACAGGCCATTACTCGAGCTATTGCTGATCAGGCCAGAACCATAAGAATTCCCGTTCACATGGTTGAAACAATAAACAAACTTATTCGCATACAAAGACAATTATTGCAAGAGCTGGGTCGCGACCCTACACCTGAAGAAATTGCCGAAGAAATGGACTTGACTGTTGAAAAAGTTAGGGAAATAATGAAAATAGCTCAGGAACCGGTTTCCTTGGCTACACCAATTGGTGAAGAAGAAGATAGCTTTCTTGGGGACTTTATTCCCGACGATGAAGCTTTAGCTCCTGCAGATGCAGCTGCGTACTTGCTTTTAAAAGAGCAACTGGAAGATGTATTAGAAACCCTTACACCGAGGGAGGAAAAAGTTTTAAGACTTAGATTCGGCCTTGATGACGGGCGTCCTAGGACCCTTGAGGAAGTAGGGCAGGTCTTTGGAGTTACGCGAGAGAGGATTAGACAAATTGAGGCTAAGGCATTGAGAAAGCTCCGTCACCCCAGCCGCAGCAAAAAACTAAAAGATTTTCTAGAATAGAGGAAAATAGTGGGGATTTTATCTCCACTATTTTGCTTGATTTAAAGAGGTTGTTGCAAATATGAAGCTAGGAAATAGATTACAGTCGATAGTATCAATGATTGAAAAAGGTTCTACAGTAGTGGATATAGGAACTGATCATGCATATTTACCTATTTATTTAATTAATGAAGGCCTTGCAGAAAGAGTTATAGCTACAGAAGTCCTTCCTGGCCCATTTGAAAGGGCCCGAGAGAACATAGAAAAATCAGGCCTTGAAAACTTCATCAATTTAAGAATGGGTTCAGGCTTTAAACCCATTAAACCGCGTGAAGGTGATATAGCAGTAGTGGCAGGCATGGGTGGAACTACCATCGCCAAAATAATTGATGAGTCAAAGGAGATTGCAGATTCCTTTAAAAAACTTATCCTGCAGCCCATGCAAAATCAGGCCAAACTTAGAGAATATTTACTAACAACAGGTTATCAAATAATAGATGAAAATGTGGCTATAGAAGATAATAGATTTTATGAAATAATTGTAGCCAAAAAGGGGATTTTTAAAGCCTTTGACGAAATCGACGTATTAGTTGGGCCGGTGTTAAGGAATAAAAAAACATCTGTCATAAGTGAATATATTAACCATAGAATAGAGATTATACAAAAAATAATTCAAAGACTTAAGGCTACTGATTCCAAAACAGGTAAAGCTGCCCTTGAGGAGCATAGAAAGCAAATGGAGGCTTTAAAGGAGGTCATAAAATGATATCATGCCAGACCTTGATTCAGATATTAGAAAAATGGGCACCCAGAAAGCTTGCCATGGATTGGGATAATCCCGGCCTTGCCACAGGTGAACTTTCTGCAGAAGTCTCAAAAGTATTGTTGACACTGACGGTTACTTCTGAAACTGTAGAATTTGCAGCAAAAAACGGTTACGGAATGATAATTTCACATCATCCTCTCATCTTTAAGCCATTGAAATCATTAAAAAAAGATACTCCCCTTGGGAAAATAATTTATGAAGCAATTAAAAATGATATAGTGATTTATTCTGCTCATACCAATATGGATATAGCCAAGGATGGCATAAACGATATTTTGGTCCAGTTGCTGGATTTAGAACAAATCAAAGTGTTAAAACCAACTTACCGTGAGAAATTATATAAACTTACAGTTTTTGTGCCAATAGGTTATGAAGATGCAGTGAGAGATGCCATGTGTGATGCCGGTGCAGGCCATATAGGAAATTACAGCCACTGCACTTTTAATGCCCAAGGTTTTGGCACATTTAAACCCTTAGAAGGCACAAATCCTTTTATTGGGGAGTACAACAAGTTGGAAAAAGCAGATGAAATTAGAATTGAAACCATTGTCCCAGAAAGTCATCTGAAAAAGGTCGTAAATGCTATGATAAAAGCCCATCCCTACGAGGAAGTAGCCTATGACATATATCCTCTTGAAAATCCTGGCCGAGAATTTGGCCTGGGCCGTATCGGGTATACGAAAGAGCCCGTTACCTTAAAGGAATTTTGTGAAGTTGTGAAAGATAAGTTGGGCATATCCCACCTTAGGGCAGTAGGTGATTTAAGCAACCATACAGCTGCATTTTTCGGTGCTGATGTGCTGGTTACCGGTGATGTTAAATACCACGATGCCTTAGATGCTAAGGAGTTAGGTCTTGCGGTAATTGATGCAGGCCATTTTGCTACAGAAAACATTCTGCTGCCAGTGCTAAAAGAGCATCTAGAGCAGGAAGCTAAACTTTTAAACAAAGAAGTGGAAATCTCCATATATAACGATAATGACCCATTTGTAATAATTTGAGAATAGGCATTTGTCCTATTCTCTTTTTATTTTTAGGGAGGGAGACAATGATAAAAGAAGAATTAAGTAATCTATACAATCTGCAGGAAATGCAGAACAGGTGCCAACAATTAAAGGGGGGATTAAAAAGTCATCCTGATTTAAAAAACCTGCTTAAACTCAAAAAGGATGCCGGGGAAATGGAAGCACACCTGGAGGAAAAAAATAAACGCATTCATGCCATGGAAAACCAATTGCATAAGATGGAACAAATCATAGAAGATACTTGTATTTCGATGAAACAAGTTGATGAAAGGATTTACAGTGGTGAGGTGACTACTGTTAAAGAATTAAAAATCCTTGAAGAAAAGCGGAAAGCTGCTCAGCTAAAAGTTGAAAAATATGAGGAAGAAGCACTACTAATCATGGAAGAGTTAGATAAATTAAAGGCTGACCTCCCTCAGGAAATGCAATTGGCAAATCAAATGAAGGCACAATATAGAGAAAAACAATTGAAAATCCAGCAGGAAATTGGTAAAATGAAAGCTGAATTAAACTTACTGCAAAAACAAATACAACAACTAGAAACAAGTATTTCTCCAGAACTTCTAGAAAAATTTTATAAAATTAAAAGAATTAAAGACAACCCTGTTGCAATGATTTCCGATGGAAAATGCAGTGGTTGCATGGTTGAAGTATCAATTATGATAGCATTGGAAGCTAAAAAGCATGAGAAGTTGGTTTACTGTGAAAATTGCGGGAGAATACTTGTTTAGCAACATGAGATGGGAGGCCTTATGAGTAAAGTCATAGTTTATACCGATGGCGCTTCCAGGGGCAATCCTGGACATGCGGGCATAGGCATTGTATTTGTAGATGAAAAGGGCAATGTGGTAAAAGAGATCAGTGAATATATTGGAGAAACCACAAACAACATTGCTGAATACACCGCCTTTGTCACTGCCTTGGAAAATGCCCTGGAAATGAATTTTGATGAAATTGAAGTAATAGCAGACAGTGAACTAATGGTTAAACAAATTAATGGCGAGTACCAAGTTAAAAACCAAGGGCTTAAACCCCTCTATACGAGAGCATGTGAATTGTTAAGGGAATTTAAAAATTACACAGTAAGACATGTGAGGCGGGAGCACAACAAAAAAGCTGATGAATTAGCCAATCGCGGAATTGATGAAGCTCTTGATGAAGAGTTATATTTGTAAAAACTACCTGTCACCATAGCCTTGACATTAAAATCGTATGTGCTATAATAACAGTCCCAGAAAAAAGACATATATTTGAGCAAATCAGATGGTCGCGGGCGTTTTGCCCGAGGAAAGTCCGAGCTCCACAGGGCAGGGTGCTGGGTAATACCCAGTGAGGGCGACCTCAAGGAAAGTGCAACAGAGAGATACCGCCTATCAAATGCCGGAACTTGGTCAATCCAACTCCTGCATTTGATATGGTAAGGGTGGAAAGGTGAGGTAAGAGCTCACCAGCGGGATGGCGACTTCCCGGCTATGCAAACCCCACCTGGAGCAAGACCAAATAGGGGAGCTTATACGGCGGCCCGTCGTGCTCCCGGGTATGGTCGCTGGAGGTGTCAGGCAACTGGCATCCTAGATAGATGACCATCTAATACAGAACTCGGCTTATAGATTTGCTCAACTTAAATCATTGGCATCAGCTTATAGAGAGCTGATGCTTTTTAAAATTCTAACAAAAGTAACGTGAGGCATTACTAGGTTACAATGGAACCTGGTATTTTTTTGTACATTTTTCTATAAAAACCACAGAAACCTAGACAGAAATCAGTTAAACTTGTTATAATAGATACAAATATTTAGTTTATTGGCAATAGAAATAAAATTGCCAAAGGGGGGATTGTGTGGCAATAGAGGTGCTGAGGGGATTTTGATATAAGAATAAATAAAAAATCGGTATTGAGAAAGAGTAGTAGGGCGAGCAAAAACTTAGAGCTCCTTAAATACTTTATCACATACAAAAACAAAAAACTGGTGACTGAAACTATAGTTGAAGCCCTATGGAAAGAAGAAGAAATCGTTGATCCTAAAAATGTACTCAGGACGCAGATTTTTCGCCTCAAGCGTAACATGAAAAAAATGGGTTTAGATAATGATATCATTCAAAATGGGGCTTACCTTTCTTTTGAAAACGGTTTTTATATTTTACACACAGGCTCCAATTTCATCATAGACATAGACATCTTCGAAGAAAAAATAAAATTTG
>JAMNZY010000122.1 GCA_023622055.1 Bacillota bacterium | reverse complement strand
TTAAAACTTTTGAGTAATAAGCAGTATCCCCAAAATAATAAAAGCTATGCCAGCTCCTATATGAATATAATCGAGAGGAAGGGACTTTGAAATAATTGAGCCTAGATAGACGCCAACAGCTGCATTTAAAATGAGGGCTGAGGCTGCTCCCAAAAAAACACTGAAAAATGACTCATTGTGAGCAGCCAGAAGCATTGTAGAAAGTTGGGTTTTATCTCCCAATTCCGCCAAAAAAACCAAAAAAAAGGTGGTAATAAATGTTTTCCATACAAACAAAATTAAAGCCCAAAAGGTGGTAATAAATGTTTTCCATACAAACAAAATTAAAGCCCCCTCCGAAGAAGCCTCTTTTTCTTTGAAGAGGACAATCCAATAATTTTGACCTTTGAAGAAAAAAACTCTAGGAGATTTGCAACTAAAAAACCGATACCAGCTCCAAAGAGAATGCTGAAGATAAAGGCATCCCCAACATTTAATGCCAACTCTAGATTGAGGCCTAAAGCTGCTGGTATTCCTAAGTAACTTCTAACGCTGCCGAGATACTCTGTAAAGTAAGGGACCCATGCAACAAAGCTCCAGATTATTCCAAAAATTACTCCTTTCTTCTGTCTTGAGGTAAGCATTTTACCACCTCCCGATTCTTAATAAAATATTATTCCGGCTTTTTAACCGATATTCAAAACTGAAAAAATTTTACTTATATTCATATTGGGTTTTTTATATGAATAAAATAAAAGAAGTCTGGGATTTGGGGGAGGTGGAGAAAATAAAAAAGTTCTGGCTAAGTAGAAAAATAATAACAGGCATAATATGCTTTTTTACATTGGCAGCAATTTTTATCGCTGAAAACTACACCTTTTTCCCAAGAGCTGTCAGCGTATTTGCTCGTGCAGACCGACTGGTGCCTATATATAGAGTAGAGACCCAGGAGAAAAAGGTAGCTATTTCCTTTGATGCGGCATGGGGAGCAGATATTACCCCAAAGCTATTAGAAACATTAAAAAAATACAATATAAAAACCACATTCTTTTTAGTAGAATTTTGGATGGACAAAAATCCGGAAATGACTCGCCGGATTGCAAAAGAAGGTCATGAGATCGGCAATCACTCGGCAACACATCCCAATATGGGGAGCCTTTCAAAAGAAGAGATAATTAAAGAAATAACAGTAACCAGAACTCACGGGGCAAAATGCCACTTTGTTTAGACCTCCTTTTGGAGACTACAGCAATACCTTAATTACCACATGTAACGAATTAGGTTATCATGTTATTCAATGGGATGTGGACTCCTTAGACTGGAAAGATTTAAGTGCCGGTGCCATTTACGACAGAGTGATAAATCAGGTAAAACCTGGTTCCATCGTTCTATTTCACAACAATGGAAAACATACAGCAGAAGCTTTAGAGCCCATCATAACAGAGCTTCACAGACAGGGGTATAAAATTGTACCTATTTCTTATAAGCGGTGCACAAAAGGTGCTCCGCTTTTTTGTCACAAGTTGACTGAAATCCCAGTAAAATCTATAATAATATCAGGCTAGTGAAGGGGTACAGCTAAATAACATTTATAACTTTGGGGGCTAAATTATGAAAGATATAAGAATCTTGGTAGTAGATGATGAAAAGCGCATAGTTGATTTAGTCAGGCTATATCTGGAAAGAGAAGGGTTTGCTGTAGATGAAGCTTTTGACGGTGAAACGGCGCTAAAAATGATATCAGAGAGATCTTATGATTTGATTATTCTGGATTTAATGCTGCCAGTCGTTGATGGTTGGACAGTTTGCAAGGAACTGCGAAAAAATCACGATACCCCTGTTATAATGCTGACAGCCCGAGGAGAGGAATTTGACAAAGTCCTGGGCTTTGAACTGGGAGCAGATGATTACGTGGTAAAGCCTTTTAGTCCTAGAGAACTGACTGCAAGAGTAAAAGCCCTTTTAAGGCGCACTGCGGCCAGAGACGATGATGAAAATGAAGTCTTGGAGTTTCCCGAGCTTTTCATAGACCCCTCTGCTAGAGTAGTAAAGGTCAATGATAAGGAAATTTCCCTAACCCCAAAAGAATTTGACCTATTGTATTTTTTGGCTAAAAACAAAGACAAGGTTTTTAATAGAGAAAAGCTTTTAGAAGAAGTTTGGGGCTATGATTTTTTTGGCAGCCTCAGGACCGTGGACACCCATGTGAAACAGCTCAGAGAAAAGCTTGGACGGAGCAAAGCTGCATCGTATATAAACACCATCTGGGGTGTGGGTTATAAATTTGAGGTGGAAAAGTGAAAATAAAAAAGAGCATAATAACAAAGTTGTGGCTTTACATGACGGTTTTGGCCATAGTTACCCTTATGTTCTCAGGCCTGGTCCTTTCCAGCGTTTTTGAGGACTTTTATTTTAATCTGAGAAAAAATGAGATGATAAACGAGGGCCAGCAGCTGGTGTCCCTAATTTTAAGGGGAGTAAATCCCGCTGAGCTTCTGGATATAAGTAAATTTATCAATGCCCATGCAGTACTAATAGACCGGGAAGGCCTAATTCAGGCAAGTTCAAATATTATTAAATTCCAAGGTATGGCCATAGGGGCTAAAGAACTAGCAGAAGTTTTAAAGGGCAATACAGTGGTGCATAAAGGGCATATTCCTCATTTCAATGCACCAATGCTTACGGTGGCATTGCCCATAAAGACAGAAGTAGGGGTAGTGGGCGGTCTTATTCTGTACTCCCCTATGTCCACAATTGAAAACAGCATTTGGCAGATACGGCGTCTGATTTTACTAGCGGCTGCAATTACAGTAATGATTTCAACAGCTTTAAGCTTTCTGCTGTCTAGGACTGTGTCTAAGCCCCTTATACAAATGAAAAAAGTGGCTGAGAAAATGGCTAGAGGAGAATTTGACAACAAAGTCTGTGTAGATACCGATGATGAAATAGGGACACTGGCAAAAACCATGAACTATTTGTCAGATGCCTTGAAAGAAAATATCAATGCACTGAATCAAGAAAAACGGCAACTTCAAAATGTCCTTTTAAGCATGACTGATGGTGTAGTGACCTTTGACGAAGAAGGCCAAGTCATCATGGCAAATCCTCAGGCCCTTGACATTATGTCAGATGCAGCTGATAATGACAGCTCTCAATTTGATATTTTAAAACCTTTCATAGAACAGATTAAAGACAGTGGTGAATACATTAAACAAGAAATAAAAATAAAGGGTAAAACCATAAGTGTGAGGATGACGCCCCTTTTTGATGACAATAAAAGACTTTGGGGAATTTTGGCGGTACTTCAAGATGTTACAAGGGAAAGAAAACTTGAGGACTTGCGAAGAGAATTTGTGGGAGATGTGTCTCACGAATTGAGGACACCCCTTACATATCTTCAGGGATATACTGAAGCACTGCTGGATGGCATGGAACAAAACCAAGAAGAGCGCAATAAATATTTAAATATCATTCTTGAAGAAACATTGAGATTGCGCCGATTGGTGGACGAGCTTCTAGATCTTTCAAATATGGAAGCAGGTCATTTAGATATAAAGAAAAACAACGTTTCAATAAAGTACATTGTGGAAAAGATTTCAAAAAAAGTTAGGCCCATATGCCAAAATAAAAATATAGAGCTTGTTGTTCATATCCAAGAGGAGATACCTCTAATTGTAGCCGATGAAGACCGGATAGAGCAGGTACTCATAAATCTTGTAGACAATGCCATAAGGTATTCTCCAGGAGGCAGCAAAGTAATAATAAAAGCCAGACCTTCAGAGGATGGTGTCATTGTGTCGGTAAAAGACAGCGGTCCGGGTATTCCCCAAGAAGAACTGCCTTTTATCTGGGAAAGATTTTATAAGGTGGACAAATCTCGTGAACGGAAAAAGAGCGGCACAGGTCTGGGTCTTGCAATTGTCAAAAAAATTATAGAGCTGCATAGCGGCCGTGTTTGGGCTCAAAACTGTGAGGAGGGGGGAACGGAGTTTTCCTTCTACCTCCCGTATAAAGTGTAAAAAGCATGTAAAAAGTCTCCCAGTGGGAGACTTTTTTATATAAAGCTAATTTTTCATAACTTCTTCCAAAGGATAATACTGCAGATTGTGAGCTTTGGCCACAGCTTCATTGGTTATTTTACCATTCATGATATTTACCCCTTTTGCCAAAGCTTCATCATCTAAAATAGCCTGTTTCCAGCCCTTTTTGGCCATTTCAAGCAAATAGGGCAAAGTGGCATTTGTCAGAGCTAGGGTTGATGTGCGGGGAACCGCTCCCGGAATATTTGGAACAGCATAGTGAATAATGCCGTGTTTTACAAATACAGGATTTGCATGGGTAGTTGGCTTTTTGATGGTTTCTACACAGCCGCCTTGGTCAATGGCCACATCCACTATGACACTTCCAGGCTGCATCTTCTTAACCATTTCTTCAGTAATTAATTTAGGTGTTTTTGCACCTGGAATCAGCACTGCTCCTACAACAAGATCCGCATGTTTTAGAGCTTTAGAAAGGTTGTAGCGGTTAGAATACAGAGTTTCAATTCTGCCCATAAAAATATCTTCCAGGTAGCGCAGCCTATCAACATTAATATCGATGACAGTGACACGGGCTCCTAGCCCCATTGCTCTTCTGATGGCACCAGTCCCCACAGTGCCTGCTCCCACAATTACTACAGATGCAGGGGTAACACCGGGTACACCTTCAAGCAAAATACCTTTGCCACCGCGGGTCTTTTCAAGGTAAATGGCGCCTTCCTGAATAGCCATTCTGCCAGCTACTTCGCTCATAGGTGTTAAAAGAGGCAGACTTCCATCCTTCCGTTGAACTGTTTCATAAGCTATTGCGGTCACACCGGACTCCATGAGAATCTTAGTTAAACTCAAATCGGCTGCCAAGTGAAGGTAAGCAAAAAAGACTAAATCAGGCCTTAAATACTTGTATTCAGATTCGTGAGGTTCTTTGACTTTAACCATCATGTCGCAGTTTTCCCAAATGTCAGAGGCATCATCTAGAATTTCTGCTCCTGCTGCTCTGTAGCTTTCGTCACTAAATCCTGAACCCAGTCCTGCGCCTTTTTCAATCAAAACTTTATGGCCGCATGATGTCAGGGCATCTACACCTGCAGGGGTAATAGCTACTCGATTCTCTTGTTCTTTCAATTCTTTGACAACACCGATAATCATTTTTTTGCCTCCTTACCAAATAAAAGCGTTAAAATAAACATATAGAAAAGTATATCAAAAAAATAAGAATTAAACCAGTATTTTTTAAAGTTTATTGTATATAAACATTAGTATATTTTAAGCTTAGCCACCTAATACTATATTATAGCCGAAAGATGCTTATAAGAGGTGGTTTATTTGTTTAACATAGGCACTTCAGAACTATTGATAATTTTGGCTTTGGCCTTAATAATACTTGGGCCCGGCAAATTGCCTGAAGTTGGACATGCTTTAGGAAAGGCATTAGGGGAATTTAAACGGGCAGTTCGCGAAATTAGAGATGATGATGAGAAAAAATGAAGGATGAAAAACTCCCTCTTTCATTACATTTAAAAGAACTGAGACTTCGGCTGCTAATTTCCCTCATTTC